>JAYUYE010001233.1:0-6176 GCA_043752985.1 Myxococcales bacterium | reverse complement strand
GGCACGTCCTCTCGGCGCTCGGACAGGCCGGGAAGGGTGATCCGGTGCGTGAACCGGGCGAGGAAGTCCGGCTTGAGCATGTCGATCGGGCGGTTCGTCGCGGCCACGAGTTGAAATGCCGATCGCCGCTGCCGGGACTCGCCGAGCCGCTGATACTCGCCGTCGGCATCGAGCACGCGCAGCAAGTGGACCTGCGAGCGCTCCGGCAAGTCTCCGATCTCGTCGAGGAACAGCGTGGATCCGTCCGCCTCGCCGATCAGGCCCAGCCGCTCGGGCATCCCGGGATTTGGATAGTTCTTCACGTTGCCGAACAGCTCGGCATCGATCAGCGCCTCGGGCATCGTCGCCGCGTTGCGCGCGATGAACGGCCGGTCCCGCCGCACCGAGAGCCCGTGCACGGCACGTGCGGCCAGCTCTTTCCCGACACCACTCTCGCCGAGCAAGACCACGTGGCGCGTCGTCGACGCGGCGAACGCGAACGCATCGCGAAGCTTCCATGCGAGCTCGCTCTCGCCAACGATCCCGAACGCATCCGGTCCGCCGTACGCGAAGTCCTGCACGGCGGCCGACATCAACGCGGGAAGCTCGAGGGGCCGGCTCGTCACCACGAACACCGCTGCGTTGTGCACTTCGAGCACGTCGCCAGTGCGCAGGGTGGCCTCGGTGACCACGGTGCCGCCCACGCGCATCGTCGCGTGCCCCACAGAGCGCACGTGGATACCGTCTTCACCGCGCGGCTCTGCGATCAGCTGGCGGCGACCGAGTCGCGCGCTCGCGAAAGGCAGGCCGACCACGGTGCTCCCGGGGCGCATCCGTTGCAGCGTCGAGCGCGGCGCCGGGTCGTCGTCGAGAGGGCCCCCGCGTCCCACGCTCGTGGCTCCCACGATCGGCAGGGCCTCGCCGAGCCGGTGATGCTCGTCGAGGGACCACGCGAGCACGAGGTGCGGTACGCGTCGAGCCGCGGGCTTGCGCTTGCGCTCCCACGGCAACGCCGTCTCGGTGGACTCCCCCGGTGCCAAGGCTGTTCCAGCGTAACACCGACGAGCGACGTCGGGATGCAGAGGTGCTCGCCGAAGATCGCGAAGTCGACCAGGCGACCGGCACCCCGATCTCCCTCGAGGTCTGACGGCATCAGAGCGTGAATCGAACGGTTTCGCGGAGCCGCGCGCCGAGCCGGTAGACTACCGCAGTTCGCAGAATCCGAAATTGCACGCGGGACGCTCCGCTGTACAGTCGTTCGTGCTGCTGCACGCCTGGCATCCGGACGGCGTCGATCCGGCGGCAAGCTTCGATTCGAAGTAGCAACCGCACTGGAACGGAGGACTGTAGGGTTTGAGCGGGCCCATCTCCGTATCGCGGGCGACCTTCATCGCGCACTGCGGAACCACGAGGCTGGAGATGATCGCGTCGAGTAGAACCTTGTCGATGCTAGGTAGCGAGAATCGCTGCACGAGCGTGCTCGCCTTCGCCGAGGGCTGACCTGCAGTGATCGGCGTGAAGAAGTGGACCGGGCCCCAGATTGGATAGTGGCCATCCCGCACGTTCTGCTTGTCGAGAGAGACCGGGATGCGATCCGGGTAGAAGCCGCACAGCTGGCCCCTGTCCTGGAAGGCGAGGACGCGAATATTGCGTCGGGTCTCCTCGGACTTCAGAGCATCGGTCGACAGGATCCCGATCACCGAGCTAGCAAGCGAGGGCGCCACGCTCTGCAGACCGGCGACAACGCCGCTCGTGCCTCCTGCATTCTTTCCCCACCAGGCGCTTGCTTCGATGCCGATCGCTCGCGCGATCATCTGCTGCGTTCCGGAGCTCGCATTGCGAACGAAGAACAAGGTTGGGTCGGTCCATGGTGCGGCCTTGGGATCGTTGCCACGCCCGAAGATGACGTTGCCCATCTCTGCACTGAGCACGGTCTGATCCGAGCCGGCGGGAACGACGAACGTCATCGGCTGAACCGGGCCGAGGAAGTCGGCGATCGTGGTGCCGGTGACATACGCCGGATTGCACGAGGTCGAGAACACGTCGGACACGCCGACGTCGACCGGCGCGCCGCCACCCCAGGTGCACGAGACGCCCTTGCTACCGTCGGTGGGGAACAGCAGGGAGATGTTGCCAGCGCGATCCTTGGCGATCCGCTTCGTGGGATCGGGGTTGAAGATCTGGTCGACGCCATTGCACGAGCCCGACGGCTGATACGCGATTCGAAGACCAGACGCCGCGACGAGCGGTGCCACCGTCTGGAGAAATCCACCGACCGCAGACGAGCCCGTGACAACGATCGTCGTCGTGGGATCTTCGACGCATGGTTGCGTCGGGAAGCTCGCGTCGACGGATGCGCCTGCGCCGGCGTCGGGCGGAATGATCGGTGCGGGCAACGGGTCGGTGGGCCCGCAGATGCCGAGGCGAGCACAGTTGTTGAACGCCTCGCACTGCGCCGTCGTGCACTGGTTCGCGAACTCGGCGGGCGTGGTCGGGGTTCCCAGGAAGCACCCTTCAGGCCCCAGGTTCGTGGCGATGCAAACACCCTGCTCGCACACCGGCGTGCCGGTGAAACCCTGCGTGATGCAGTCCTGCCGAGTCGTGCACTGCTCGGCGGTCCGATCGAGCAGCAGGCTGCAGGCTGCGCCGAACACGCCGATGAGACCGAGCAGAAGCACCGCAGGAAGCCAGCGCTGAACTAACGAATGAGGACGCATCTAGAACGTTCCTCCCACCACGATGCCGCGCGGACCGATGCCGACCTGTGGGCCTCGCTCCTTGTCAGCTGGCGAGTCACGCAGCAGGGTAAGTACGACAGCGGTGGTCCCGACGAGGATCGTGGCGACCCCGAGTCCGTCGGCGACGTACGAATAGGTCCTGACTTTGTCCGACTGGTTGGCGAGCGCATCGCGCGTCACGGGATAGGTCCCACGCAGCTCCTCGAGCTTGTCCGACGCTCGCCACGCCAGGATGCCCATGGCGGCCGTGCCGACGGCGAGGCCGCCGGTCGCGATCCACGCGGTCATCACGAAGTCCGACTTCTTCCCGGCCTTGCTCGGAGTCACCACGACCGGTGCCGGCGCGGCCCTGGCTTGGTCCTGCAGCACGATCTCGTGACGGACCGTGTCTCCCGCAGCGATATCGATCACGAGGTTCTGCGGCACCTTGCCGGGCGCCGTCACCGAGATGCGGCGTCGGCCAACGCTGACGAGCACCGGCGCGACCAGGGGCGTCTTCCCGATCACCTCATCGTCGATCGTGATCTCGGCGCCGACAACGTCCGTGGCGATCGCAATCTTGCCGATTCTCGCCTGCAGCAGCTGGATCGTCTGCGTCACTTCGTCCTTGTGCTCGGCATCCGCCCCCGATTCGCTGAGGTAGCGGGACAGCGTCAGGTAGGCGGCCGCGTAATTCTGGAGCTGGAAGTACGTCTGGCCGATGTTGTAGAGAACGGTTGGACTCGGCGCGATCTCGTACGCGCGCTTGAACTCGACGAGCGCTGCGCGATAGTCGGTTTCGTTGTAGAGCGCGACACCGGCGGTGAAGCGCTTCCCCGCCTCGATCGTATCCGGAGGCTGCTGGGCGTGCGCAAGCGTCGAGGCGAGCAGGAGGGAGGCGAAGATCGAAAGGCGTGTACTCATGGCGTTTGATAGGGATTCTTGGCGTCGATCGTTCGGCGCGGCTTCTGGCCGCCGGCAGGGTTGATCTGATCGGGGGCAGGCTTCGGTGGCCCGGCCTTCTCGGGTACAGGAGCAACCGGCACGAGCGCTGGAACCGCGACCCGTTGTGCGGGCTTCTCGCGGGGCGTGCGGACCGGACGGGCCACACGCGAGGCCACTGGTGCCGGCTTCGGTAGATCGAACTCGAGCAGGACGTCGCGATCGAACGAGACGTCGCGCGTTGCGGTCTCGAATCCGGCAGCGGTCACCCGGATGCGGTGCATCACACCGTCCTCGCGATAGTTGCCGCGGAACGGATTGCCCGACACCAGAGCACCGTCGATCGAGATTGTCGCGCTGGCCGGCTTGGCACGGATCTCGACGCCAATCGCCGCCGGGGCGATGATTGGCAGAGGCTCAGGCGCCGGCTCACGCCGCTCGGTCGGTGTCTGGACGGTCATCGCCGACGGTGGCGATGTCTCCGCTGCGGTCGTGGGTTTCGCCGAGCCCGAGCGTCCGAACGCATAGGCAGCGACGGCGATCGCGACCACCGCGATGCCACCCATCGTCAGCAGAGAGCCTCGTCGAGAGATGGGCGCGAGCGTTCGCTGTGGTGGCAACGAGCCACCGGCAGACTCGACGTTCTCGCCGCCTGCGCTCATCACCAGCGACGCGCTGCCGAAGTCCCCCGACACAGATGTCGGCGTGTCCAGCGAGCCAGTGCGTTCCGGTATCGGCGTTGCGGGTGAAAGCCCCCCCGAGAGCTCGATGACCGGCAGCTCCTCCGAGGCTTGCTTCACGCCATTCCGCGCGCGTGTCACATACGTCTCGACCTGTGCCGTGACCTTCGCGCGCTCGTCGCGGAACAGTTTCGCGACCACGGCCCCGATCTCTCGCGCCGTCGGAACGGGGCCTTGCTTCGTGAGGTAGGCCTCGAGGGCGGCATGAAAGTCCGCAGCCGAGGCGTAACGATCCTCGCGATTGTTCGCGAGCGCTCGCGCGATGATCGCATCGAGCTCGTACGGAACATCCGGTACGATCGTCGAGACGCTGGGAGCTTCCTCGCCGCCCGCGGTGCGCACGAGCTCCGCGTGGCTGCCGGTTCGCAGCCGGCGACCCGCGACGGCTTCCCACAAGATCACGCCCACCGAGTACACGTCGGCGCGGCGATCTACTTTCTGACCCCGCGCCTGCTCCGGCGCCATGTACGTCAGCTTCCCCTTGACCGCACCGGCCACGGTCTCGTGCTCGTGGTCCGCCGCCTTCGCGATTCCGAAGTCGAGGACTTTGACGTGCCCGTCGAACGTGATGAACACATTGTTCGGGCTGACGTCGCGGTGGACGACTTCGAGTGGACTCCCATCGAAGTCGGCGAGATTATGGGCGTACTCGAGCGCGGCGAGCACGTTGCAGACAACGTGCACCTGCATCGGCAACGTCAGCGAGCCAGCGTGGGCATTCTTGGCACGACGGCGCACGCGCTCGTAGGTGCGGCCGTCTAGATAGTCCATCGCCATGAAGTGGCGGTCGCCTTCATTGCCGACTTCATTCGTCTGCACGATGTTCGGGTGATTGAGCCGCGCAGCCAGCCGTGCCTCGTCGAGGAACATCGTCAGGAACGTCGGATCCTCGACGAGGTCCGTCTTCAGCTCCTTGACCACGACGAGCTTGCTGAAGCCGCCCGGTCCCTGGACCAATGCGAGGTAGACAACTCCCATCCCACCGCGAGCAATCTCGGCGATGAGGTGGTACTTGCCGAGCATCTGTTCGGCGTACATCGCTCCTAACGCTAGCACTGGGACGTCACGCGGACGCGCCGAAGCCGACACGGAAGCGTGTGACGGATTCGCTTTCAAAAAAAACCGCGCGAAGTGAGGCAAATTCGTCACAGAGATAAGGTAAAGGCCCGCGAGCCCTGCGCACGGAAGCACAACGCTCGAGGCGATCCTCGTGACGCTGCGCGCCAATTCCGGCGAGACTCCGGCCTTGGCGGTTGCGCGCCCACGCGTGCGCCGCCAGGCTCTCGGTATGGCGGCTGAACGCATGATCAAGCTCCCGAACGGCGTCGAGGTTCCGGCGCTGGGCCAGGGTACGTGGCGGATGGCCGAAACGCCGGCGCGCCGCTCCGACGAGCTTGCCGCACTGCAGGCGGGCATCGATCTCGGCCTGACGTTGATCGATACCGCCGAAATGTACGCGGACGGCGCGACCGAGACGCTCGTCGGTGAGGCAATCGCCGGGCGACGTGACGACGTGTTCCTCGTCAGCAAGGTGCGGCCAGAGAACGCGACAGCGCGCGGCACGATCGCTGCGTGCGAGCGGAGCTTGCGTCGGCTCGGCACCGACCACCTCGATCTCTACCTCTTGCACTGGCGCGGCGACGTACCGCTCGTCGAGACGCTCGCGGCGTTCGTCACGTTGACGATCGCCGGCAAGATCCGCTCGTGGGGCGTCAGTAACTTCGGTGTCGATGACATGGCCGAGCTCGGTCGCATTGCGGGTGCCGCGAGCATCCAGACCAATCAGGTCCTCTACAAT
>JAYUYE010001232.1:0-2427 GCA_043752985.1 Myxococcales bacterium | reverse complement strand
CGCGCAAGACCTTCCGCTCAAGAAGGTGATAGTCAACCTCGCGCCCGCTGACGTGCGCAAACCCGGCTGCGCGCTCGATCTGCCGATCGCGATCGCCGTGCTGATCGCGAACAAGACCCCGGGTACGGCAGTCGACGGTCTCGTGATCCTCGGCGAGCTCGGACTCGACGGAGCGGTGCGACCCGTTCACGGCGTGCTCGCAGCCACCATGCTCGCGCGCGAGTGCGGCATGCGCGGTGTGCTCGTGCCGGCGGCGTGCACCGCTGAGGCGCAGCTCGTCGATGGCGTCGAGGTCTACGGCGTCGAGCATCTCCGCGAGGTCCTCGATGCGCTGCACGGGCGAGCGGAGCTGCCGGGTGCGACGAAGTCGGTGACGCGGCTTGCTCGGCGATCCGCGGTCGATATGTCCGAGGTCCGCGGCCAGATCCACGCGCGGAGCGCGGTCGAGCTCGCGGTCGCCGGCGGTCACAACCTGCTGCTGTCGGGACCGCCCGGCACCGGCAAGACCATGCTCGCGCGCAGAATCCCGAGCATTTTGCCGCCGCTGAGCCGCGACGAGGCGCTCGAGACCACCAAGATCTACTCGGCGCTCGGACTCGGGGGCGGGCTGATCGACCAGCGCCCATTTCGCGCCCCGCACCACACGATCTCCACGTCGGCGTTGCTAGGTGGCGGAGCGATCCCGCATCCCGGCGAGATCTCGCTCGCGCACAACGGCGTGCTGTTCCTCGACGAGATGCCGGAGTTTCAACGCGGGGCGATCGAGGCATTGCGCCAGCCACTCGAGGATCGTGCGGTCACGATCGGGCGCGTGCGCGGGACTCTGAGGCTGCCGGCATCGTTCCTTCTCGTCGCGTCGGCGAACCCGTGCCCGTGCGGGTGGTACGAGTCGAAGGTCCGCGAGTGCACGTGCAGTCGCGGCGCGATCGAACGCTACAAGCTCAAGCTGTCGAGCCCGCTGCTCGATCGGATCGACCTCCAGGTCTACGTCCAGCCGGTGCCGCTCGCCGAGCTCCGGACCGCGACGCCCGGCGAGAGCTCGGCTGCGATCCGCGAGCGCGTTGTCGCTGCGCGCGAGCGGCAGCAGGCGCGTCTCGCACCGTGGGGCATGGGCTGCAACGCGGAGATGACGAATGCCGTCATGCGCGCAACCTGTCGCCTCGATGCGAACGCCGAGCGCGAGCTGGTCTCGCTCGTGCTCAAGCGCCGCACCTACACGGCTCGCTCTATCGATCGAATGATCAAGGTCGCCAGGACCGTCGCAGACCTCGACGGTCAGGAGCACATCGATGGCGGGGCACTGCGTGAAGCGGCGACCTACCGGGATGTCGATCCAACCGCGGACTTCCTGCCGTTCGAGGGCTGGGTACCGGAGGACCACAGAAGCAAGACCTCCGACGAACCACCCGACAGTGTGGGCGACGAGCAGCCCGCTCGGGACAAGCGCTCACCGATCCACGCCGTTGCGCGCTCCTGACAGCCGGATCTCGCCGCGGCGCAGCACGAAGCACCTCGCGATCGACGCAATTGCAATTCAGGAGAACGTCATGACCCCGCTCGCTCACGAGATCTATCGCCAGCTGCTCCGTCACATTCGCGCGAACAAGCACTCGATCACCTACGCGAAGCTTGCCGTGGCCGTCAGCAAGAAGTTGCCGACGCATCAGCGCAGCCCGACGTTCCACGCCGCGCTCGGCGAGGTCACGGCCGGGTGCCGCGCGGCGAAGCTGCCCTGCCTGCCTGCGATCGTGTGGAGCGCCGCCGCTCATCGCCCGAGCTCGGGCTATTACCCGCTCGCGCACCCGCGGGCGCGGACCGGGAAGTCGCAGCTCGAGGCCTGGGAGCGCGAGCACGCAAACGTCGTGCGCGATGCCATGAAGTTTCCACCAACGCTGTGACGACCATGACGTGCCGGTCCTGTCTCCCTGGCGGCCCGTACCCCGAGCCGCCGGCCACCACATTCGTCACAGGTACGACCGGCATGCGGGCCGAAATCAGGACCCTCTTGTGAATCATTGAGCGACGTGGCATCGAAGTGGCATGGTGACGGCACGTCGGCTTCTCTCGCTCGCAGTCCTGCTCGGGCTCTCGGTCGGAGCTGCATTCGCGCAGCTCCCGCAGGGCACACCGGCACCGGTCCCGTCGCGTCCAGCCGTGGCACCGCTGGTCGGCTCGACCGAGATCATCAAGCTGACGACGCCCACCGGGTTCATCGATGATGTCGTCGCCGCCGAAGAGGGCCGGCTCGCCTACGTCGTCGCGGATGCAGCGAGCAAGGCCGAGTTGCACGTGTATACGCACGCGACCAAGCAGGAAGTCCTCGTCGACCTGGCGGCCGTGACGCTGCATCCCGTCGGACTGACGCTGGTCGGCCAGCGTGCGTTCGTGGTCGGTCGGACCGAGGACGGCAGCCAGATCGCCGCCCTC
>JAYUYE010001231.1:0-6180 GCA_043752985.1 Myxococcales bacterium | reverse complement strand
CCCCGTCGAGCTGCCCGAATCGAACTGCTTGATCGTGATCGAGCGACGCTGAGACTGTGCGAACATCGTCCGATGCGCAGCATCGCTTACGCCGCCATCTTGCTCGCCGCCTGCAGTGATGATCCGCAGCAGCAATTGATCGACGCATCGGCCACGGACGCGCCATACGACGTCGCACGCTGTCTGATCACCGGCCACTACGGTGCGCTCGGGACCAAGACCGGGATGGCGACACAGGGTCCGACGACATCGACGATCGTTCTCGACGGCGGGCCGCCGCGCGATTCGTTCTTCCTCAAGCTCAACACAGGCAAGGGCGTGTTCGCGTCGCGGCTCGCGAACGGCACGTACACGCTCGCCGGCGCCGACCTCGACTTCTCCAACTGCGGCCTGTGCGTCAACATCATCGCGGACATCGTGTCGATGCAGGGCCCCACGAAGTTCTACTTCGCGGATGCCGGCGCTGTGACCCTGACGGGCACGTCGCCGCCCGCCGGAACGCTGTCGAACGTGACGTTCAAGGAAGTCACGTCGGGAGGCGCCCCGGTCTCCGGCGGCTGCGTCGCGTCGATCACGTCGATGACGTTCAACTAGGCCGCGGGTCGACCGCGTCGGCGATCTTGTCCTTCGTTTGGTTCGGCACGAGCTTCATGACGAGGATGAACGACGCGATCACGAAGCACAGGGAGTTGGGGATGATGATCGGCCACTCGCCGAGCAGCACGCCGTAGGCGATCCACAGCGCGAACGCACAGACCTCCATGATCCACATGGGGGTAGCGAGGCCGCTGGTGTCACGGGTCTTGATGATCTTGGTGGCCTGCGGGGCGAAGCCCGCCACGCTCAGTGCAGCCGCGATGTAGCCGATGACCGCCGCAGCGGTCATGCCCGCTGCTTCCTGCGCGCCTTGTCGAGGTAGCGCGCGACGACCGGCTCGATCGCGCGCAGCGCCTCGACGTTGATCGCATCCGCCTCGATCAGCGCGTCCTTGCCGAGCTTGCGGCGAATGGGCCGCGCGAGCTCCTGGCCGAGCTTCCCGGTCGTGAAGTCGGCGAGGATCCGCGGATGGATGTACGAGTTGCGGCACACCGTCGGGGTGTGACCGAGCTTGCCAGCGACCGCGGTCAGGACGGAGGTGATGCAGCGCTTGCAGCCGGTGACGCTCCCCGGGTACTCGAGGGCGCACAGCAGCATCGATGCGCCGAGCGTGGCGGCCCAGGTCCGGTAGTCCTTCGCGGTGAACGGGCCGCCGGTGACCTCGCGCAGGTAGTCGTTGACGTCACTCGACGAGATCGCGTGCTGCCCGGTGTCGTCGACGTACTGGAACAGCCGCTGCCCCGGGAGATCACGACAGCGCCTCACGATCCGCGAGAGCCGGCGATCCGTGACCCGGATGTTCCGCTCCACGCCACCCTTCCCACGATAGGAGAGCTCGAGCGTGTCGCCCTTGATCCGCGCGTGGCGGTCACGCAGCGTGGTGGCGCCGTACGATCCATTCTGCCGCGCGTACTCGTCGTTGCCGACGCGCAGCTGCGCGCATTCCATCAGCGCGACAACGGTCGCTACCACCTTGCGCTTGCAGAGGCAGCTGCACGCGAGGTCTCGTTCGACCACCTCGCGCAGCTTCGGGAGCGCGGCGCAGAACTCGACCAGCCGGTGGTACTTCGCCTCGTCGCGCACGACGCGCCACTTCGCGTGATAGCGATACTGCTTGCGTCCGCGTGCATCACGCCCGGTCGCCTGGATGTGACCGTCTGGAACTGCGGAGATCCACACGGTCGTCCACGCCGGGGGAATGGCCAGCGCGCGGATCCGCGACAGTGTAGCGGCATCGCGCACGGCCCTTCCCTTCGCGTCCGCGTAGCGGAATCCCTTGCCGCTGCGCGCGCGGCTCAATCCGCCATCATCGTCGCTCACATACTGGAGTGCGGCCGACGACGCCGCTGCTTCCGGATCTCCTGCGACGACACGGCCCGACAGCATGGGCCATTCATCAGCACGCGTCGTGCCAGCGCTACGGGCCAGCAGCGCGGCGATACATGATCTGTAACGAACGCAGCTCGGCCTCGTTCGCACCGTCACTCGTCATCGTGACCTGCGCCTGGAGATACCGCTGCTGCACGAGCACGACGGGCATTCCGTTGACGACGACGGCGCCCCAGCTTGGCTCGTCCGAGCAGTCCGCCTGCGCGCAGCTTCGCAGCCGCAGCTCGACCGCCGTTCCGGTCGGAGCTCGATGGTCCCACGTGATCGCGTCGACCTTGACGAGCGTGGTCCCGAGATCCTTGATCGGTGTCTGCCAGGTTGCCGCGCGCACGATCTGCTCCGGTCCGCCGCTCGTGTGCAACGTCAGGTGAACTTCATCGATCGTGGTCGTGTTGGTCCCGATGTCGTTGACGTCGTCGGCGACACCGACCGCCCACGTACCATCGGCAGGCCCTCCGATCGCGCCGGCGTCGATGGAGAACGCGTGCAGCGTCAGGCCGTTGCCTCCGCCGAAGACGTTCGGGTGACGCCGCACGATCACCGGCGGGCCTCCGGGACGAACCACGCGGAACACCAGCTGGTCAGCGTCGTACGTGCTGTAGATGACGGTGACGTCGACGCGAGTCACGACCTGGTCGGGGCGCGCGGCAACCACCACCGAGACGTCGGAGAACTGCCCCGTATCGTCGGCGACGGGCACGGCAGTGTCGGGAATCGCGGTGCGAACGATCATGCGGTCGCCGCGTGGCTCGACAGGCCGCAATCGTGCGACCGGAACCGGCACGCCGGTGAGCGAAGGATCCGGCGAGGTGACGACCTGAACGGCGAGCGCCGTCTCGCCGGCTGCCTGGTTGTAGTCAACGATGAGATCGTTCCAGCCCTCGCGCAGCGCGGCGGTGATGGTGCTCGAAGCACTCCCATTGCTGTCATTGCGCGCCCAGCTGGTTTCCACGACCGCCTGGCTTGCCAGAAGCACCCGATTCCCATCGTCGCTGGTCACCCGGACCATGTACTGCCCCGGCGTGGCCACGTAGAGCTGTCCCGCCCACCGCGCGGACCAATCGGAGGTATCCCCGGTCGCGCCAGCCGTATCGAGGACGGATCCTTGCAGCGGCGGGGCGAACTGCGTCGGCGGAAAGAACGGCGCAGCCTGCACGTGCTGAACGGGGAACCCGCCGCGCACTCCACCGCCATGCATCTGGCGGTAGAACACCGTGCGCAGCATTCCCTGGAGGTTCGCGGCGGTCGCGCGCAACCGATGCGGCGAAATTGCCTCGAAGTTTCCCTGGTCGTTTTCGATCTCGAGCGCGAGATCGCCGCTGGCATCTCCGTCGGCCCAGCCCACGCGCACCGGGTACCAGCCGGCGGTTGGGACCACCACCGGCGCCGTCTCGATGACGCCCGTCTCGAGCAGCGGCGTGAACATCGAGGTTCCCGGCTCAGCGACCGCGACGAACGCGATGTCGTCGCCGGTGATCCGGAGCTGCTCGGTTCCCGCACGCAGGAGGATCTCGCCTTCGAACCACAGCGTGCGCAGCACAGCGTTGCGGAGGATCCCGAACTGACTCAGGTCCTGCGTGGTCGCCAGCGGTTGCCCGCTCCACAGTCCGGCGCCTGTCGGGGTCACGGCCGCCAGCTTCGTCCACGCGGTGTCGTTGACCGACCACAGCTTGGTCGTGGTCTCGCCGCGGCCGAGGAGCCCGCCATAGATGTAGCCCTCGGGCGTCAGCGATCCGCGTGGCTCGATCACCATGCTGACGCGTTCGTGACCTGCCACCGCAAACTCGGCAGCAGAGTCGAACGACCAGGCCTCGGCGAGGCCACCGCCGTCATCGACGATCTGCGGTGCGTCGATCTCCACGATGTTCGGCGAGATCTTGAACCCACACGCTCCGAGTACCAACGCCAGCGCGAGTGGCGCGCGCATCACTCGGCCTTGATGAAGGACGAGATTTTCCAGGCGGACGGGCGCGGCCCCAGCATCAACTGCCACGCACCCGCGATCGGTGCACCGGCGGGACACGCGACCCGGCTCTCGACGGAACCGCACCCTGCGGCGATCGTCCGCGACATCGCATCGAGCGTCTCTGGATCGGCTTGCCACATCGCCATCGCGGTGTCCGCGCCTGGTGCGCCACCGAGGCTCCACACGACATCCTCCGCGAGCATGCCGCGGAGCGCCGCGTAGTCACGGCGCGCGAGCGCGTCCTTGATCGATGCGAGCGCCTTCGCGGCGGCGGCGTCGATCCCCTTGAACGTCGTTGGATCGGTCGTCGGCATCACCGGCCCTGTCTTGACCTCGACCTCTTCCTTCATCGGAACGGCGAACTGCTTCATCTTGCGATAGATCGCGACCTGCAACTGCTCGGTACGGCCGTCGAGCCACGGCGGCTTCGCCATTCCGCGCAGCTCGGTCGGCATCGCGTTGCCCGGGTCCCACTCGGCAGCGCGCCCGATCACCTTGACGCGCCACGGCCGGCCGCCGACGACGCTGACATCGAACCGCACGAACTGCCGCTTGTAGGCGAGGCGCGTCGGCATTCCGGCGGACGCTGCACCGGCGGACGTGCCGCCGGCAGGAAGCCCCTGCGACTGCGCGACGGTGCGCTGGTTCGACAGATCATCCTGGTTGTTCGCATACGAGACCTGGTGCCACGCCGTCTTGATCATCCCGGTCGCAGGAAAATCGTCGACGTTCGAGTAGGCCGCGCGCGTTACCTCGAGCGCCGTGCTGAACGCGACCGCGAAGTCGGTATCGAACAGCGAATGCTTCGCGAAGTGGATCTCCTTCTTGTTCTGGCATCCACCGAGCGAGATCCCGAACGCGATGACCGCGGCGAAGAAGATGATACGGTTCAGCCGCTGCATGGGAGGTCGCCTTCGGAATAGCACACCGCAGCCAGCGCGCGGGCCGGGAAACGTCGCGCGCGGGGCCTCGAATGCCACCCCGCAGGCGGCCACGGTGATCGCTGGGCTGCTGGCCGAGAAGTGGCCCGGCGCCGTCGTCGAGCTCGACCACACGAACCCCTACCAGCTACTGGTCGCGACGATCCTGTCGGCGCAGTCGACCGACAAGATGATCAACACGATCACCCCGGCGCTGTTCGCCGCGTATCCGGACCCGGCTTCGCTCGCGCGCGCCTCGCAAGAGGAGATCGAGCCGATGATCTTCAAGTCCGGGTTCTACCGGAACAAGGCGAAGAGCCTCCTCGGGATGGCGCGCGCCGTTGTGGAGCGCCACGGCGGCAAGGTCCCCGACACGATGGAGGAGCTCGTCGAGCTGCCGGGCGTCGCGCGCAAGACCGGGAACGTCGTGCTCGGCAGTGCGTTCGGCAAGCCTGCCGGCGTGGTCGTCGACACGCACGTCAGCCGGGTCGCGAATCGCCTCGGCCTGACGACCGAGACCGACCCGGTCAAGATCGAGCAAGATCTGATGACGATCCTGCCGCGCGAGCAGTGGACACCGTTCGCGCATCGCGTGATCTGGCACGGTCGCCGCGTGTGCTTCGCGAAGCACCCGGCCTGCAACAACTGCCTGCTCGCCCCGCTCTGCCCGAGTGCAGCTCTCGTCGAGCTGACTCCGACAGCGAAAGCCGCGAAACCCGAGCGCCCGGGCCGGAGGGCGACGGGTTCACCTCGACGCCCTCCGACGACGCCCGGATGACCCCGATCGTCGCGGTCGCCGCGATCGTGTTCGATTCCGCAGGCCGCGTGCTGTTGATCGAGCGCGGCACGCCGCCCGGCGTCGGTCTGTGGAGCGTCCCCGGCGGCAAGCTCGAAGGCGCCGAGACGCTCGCCCAGGGTGTCGCGCGCGAGGTCCGCGAGGAGACCGGCCTGATCGTCGAGGTCGGCCCGCTCGCGTGCGTGATCGAGCGCATGGGCGACGACCATCACTTCGTGATCCTCGACTACCTCGCTCGCGTGATCGGCGGAACCCTCGCCGCCGCAAGCGACGCACGCGCCGCGCGCTGGGTGACGGCCGAGGACCTGCCGGCGCTTCCGCTCGCCGACGGACTCGTCGACGTGCTCGCCCGCGCCCGTGCTACACACGCGGCGTGGTCCACCTCCCACTGATCAAGGACGGGCCGGCGCGCACGGCGGGTGACAGCTCGACCGCGCGACCGAGGTCGTCCGCGGTGGTCAGCATGTGACCGAGCTGCCAGCGCCAGTCGTTCCACTGCGCGTCCGGAACGT
>JAYUYE010001230.1:0-6204 GCA_043752985.1 Myxococcales bacterium | reverse complement strand
TTCGGCTCGCGAAGTTGTTCCAGGCTAGGCTGGCGGCTTGCTCGTCGACCGGATCCGCGCCCGCGCGCTCGCACGCATCGACATCGCGTCGCTTGCGGCGTTCCGGATCATCTTCGGCGCGGTGATGTTCGCCGGGATCCTGCGATTCCTCGCGACCGGCTGGATCGAGCCGATGTACGGCGCGCCGAGCTGGTTCTTCAAGTATCCAGGCTTCGCGTGGGTCGAGCCGTGGTCGGTCACGGGAATGTACGTGCACTACAGCGTGCTCGCCGCTCTCGCACTCGCGGTCGCGCTTGGTGTGTTCTATCGAGCGGCGATCATCCTGTTCACGCTTGGCTTCCTCTACACGCAGCTGATCGACGTCACGAACTATCTCAATCACCACTACCTCGTGGTGCTGCTGGGAATCCTGCTGTCGGTCCTACCCGCGAACGCCGCGTGGTCGATCGACGCGCGCCGAGCTCCGGCGATCGCGAGGACGTCGGTGCCGGCGTGGTTCGTGTGGCTGCTGCGGTTCCAGATCGGCGTGGTCTACGTGTTCGCGGGTCTCGCGAAGGCGAAGGTCGACTGGCTCGGTTACGGGCAGCCGCTCAACCTCTGGCTCGCCGCGCGAACCGAGACGCCGATCCTCGGTGGGCTGTTCGGTGAGCCGTGGTTCGCGCTCGCACTGTCGTGGGCAGGCTTCGTGTTCGACACGACGATCGTCGTGTGGTTGTCGTGGGCGCGGACGCGAGTCCCGGCGTACCTCGCGCTGATCCTGTTTCACGGGTTGACGGGCTACCTGTTCAACATCGGCATGTTCCCGCTGATCATGACGAGCTCGGCGTTGATCTTCTTTTCGCCCTCGTGGCCGCGTCGTCTACTCGGGCCCGCACTGATCGTCAGCGCTCGGGATGCGGAGGGCGAGCCGTCACCGCGCTCGTGGGTGAAGGCGCTCGTCGCCGCGTACGTGATCGTGCAGATCGCCGTTCCGCTCCGGCATCTCGTGCTGCCTGGGAATGTGTTGTGGAACGAGCGCGGGATGCGGTTCGCGTGGCACGTCCTGATTCGCGAGAAGCACGGCGCCGTCACCTTCGTCGCCGAGCTCGCCGACTCCCGGCAGCTGGAGATCCCGGCCCACAACTATCTGACGCCGCGGCAAGAGCGCGAGATGAGCGGGCAGCCCGACCTGATCGTTCAGCTCGCGCGGCACATCGCGAGCGACCTTCGCGCGAGGGGCTATCCGGTCGTCGCAATCCGCGCGCGCGCTCGCGTCTCGCTCAACGGTCGGGCCCCGGAATCGATGCTCGACCCGACCATCGATCTCGTGACGTCCACCACGGATCGGTGGTTCCTGCCGGAGCCGTCCGGCCCGCCACCGAACGTAACCACTCGTATGTGATGGTCAAAAAGCGATCACCGAGGTCGGGCCGCCAGATCTTCTGAAAACGGAGTTGAAAGTCGTTTTCAAATATGAGCAGATGACCGCATGAAGTCGTTCCGGTTCGTCAGCGCGCTCGTCGTCATGGCGGGGTGCGGGAACGAGCCGGGCAGGGACATCGACGCACCGCCGGACGGCTTCGATCGGGCCGGTATGCTCGCGCACCTCGCGGAGCACGTGCTGCTGCCGATCCAGGCGACGTTTGCCACCCGGGCTTCGGCGCTGCCGGCCGCGATCAGCGCGCACTGTGACGCGCTCGATGCGGGCCTGCCCGCGGCAACGCTCGATGCGGCACGCACCGCGGCGGCCGCGGCGATCGATGCGTGGGAGCGCGCGGAGGCCCTGCAGATCGGACCTGCTGCGATGGATCACGCGAAGCTGCGCGGCGAGATCTATGCGTGGCCGCTGCTGTCCCCGTGCGAGCTCGATCGCGATGTGGCGAGCCGCTGGGCGAACCCGGCGAGCTATGACGTCGGCGTCAAGCTCATCAACGCGCGCTCTCTGACCGCGGTCGAATATCTTCTCTACCCCACGACCGCGGCGCACTCGTGCGTCAGCGCGCCGACTGGCTGGGATGCACTCGGTGCCGATCTGCCGCGCGCGCGGTGCCGACTCGCCCTCGCGATCGCGAGCGACGTGGCTGCAAAGGGTGAGCTGCTGCACGCCGCGTGGCGCGCCGACGGCGGCAACTACCTCGGCGAGCTCGCGAATGCCGGCACGTCGGCGTCCTCGATTCCGAGCGCACAGGAGGGCGTCAACCGGATCTCCGACGGGATGTTCTACGTCGACGAGATCGTCAAGGACATGAAGCTCGCGGAGGCCGCGGGGATCGCGGTGAACTCGTGCCAGACCGTCCAGACGCCGTGCGTTCGCGAGGTGGAGCTGCGGTACTCCGATCGCGCGACGTTTGCCCTCCGCACGAACCTCGCGTCCTTGCGCGAGGCATTCACGGGCACGACGCCGTCAAAAGACGGACCCGGATTCGATGACTTCGTGATCGCACTCGGCCAGCCCGAGCTCGCGGCCCGGATGACCGCGAACCTCGACACGGCAATCGCGGCGACCGCGGCACTTCCCGATAGCTTCCTCAGCGCGCTCGATACGGACTACGCGAAGGTCGTTGCGACCCACGCCGCCGTACGCGCCTTCACCGATGACTTGAAGAGCCAGTTCCTCACGGTGCTGGACCTCGAGATTCCGAACGATGTCGCGGCTGATAACGACTGAGCTCGTCCTCCTCGCCGCCGGGCTCCTGTCGCTGCGGTCAGCCGCTGCGCAGCCCGTCGATGAGCCGAGCGACCCCGGGGTTGACGAGACCGAGACGATCGAGATCGTCGACCGGGCGCCGCCGGGTGCCCGCGCCGAGGTCACGAAGGAAGCGCTCGAGCGCGACGAGTACGACGACCTGCACAAGGTGCTCGGCGGGACCGCCGGCGTGTACTTGCGCGACGAGGATGGCTACGGCCTCCGCCCCAACATCGGCATGCGCGGCGCGGCCGCCGACCGCAGCGCGAAGATCACGTTGATGGAGGACGGTGTCCTCAGTGGACCGGCGCCGTACACCGCACCCGCCGCGTACTACGTCCCGCTCGTCACGCGGATGTCGCGGATCGAGGTGACCAAAGGACCTTCGGCGATCCGGTTCGGGCCGGCGACGGTCGGTGGCGCGATCGACATGATCGGTGAGCCGTTTCCCGCCGAGCGCGCCGGCTACGTCGACATCGCGGGTGGCAGCGATCTGTACGGGAAGCTCCACGCGCGGGTGGCCGAGCGCCAGAAGCGCTGGGGCGTGATGGCCGAGTACGTCAAGCTGCGCACCGACGGCTTCAAGGATCTGGACGGCGGCGGCGACACCGGCTTCGACAAGGATGACATCCAGGTCACCGGTCGCCTGATGTCGGAGCCGACCGCGACCACGTATCACACGCTCGATCTGCGCGCCGGGTACGGCGAGGAGACCTCGAACGAAACCTATACCGGCCTCACCGACGAAGATTTCGCGGCAGCACCGCAGCGCCGCTACGTCGGTACAGCGCTCGATCAGATGAACTGGAAGCACTGGCGGTTGCGCGCAACTCATCGCGTCGACCTCGGCCTGCACACGCGGGTCGAGACGGTCGCGTACCGTCACAAGTTCAATCGAGCGTGGGGCAAGGTCGATGGCTTCGTCGGCCAGCGCGACTTCTACGACCTGATCTCCGAGCCCGACGCGGGTCAGAACGCCGTGTACTACGCGATCCTCACCGGGCGGGCCGACTCGTCGAGCCCCGAGGACGAGCTGATCCTCGGCACCAACGATCGCCGGTTCACGTCGCAAGGGATCCAGACCGCACTCGCGACCGAACAGACTACAGGTGACTTCATCCATCACGTCGACGCGGGCGTGCGGATCCACTTCGACCGCGCCGATCGCCGCCGGTTCGAGGACGGCTACGACATGGTCGGCGGGACGCTCGTCCGCTCGCAGCGCCAGCGCGCGACGGTGCTCGATTCGCGCGCCGAGACGATCGCGCTCGCGACGTTCGCCGAGGACACGATCCACTACAAGAAGCTCGAGATCAGCGTCGGGCTCCGGCTCGAGCTGATCGATACCCGATTTGCGGATCGGCTCACCGATCTGGTTCGCGATGCCAGCTACTCGGTCCTGATCCCCGGCGGCGGCGCCGAGTACCACGTCACGGACGAGCTCAGCGTCCTCGCCGGCGTTCACCGCGGCTTCGTGCCGGTCGCGCCGTCGTCGGCCGACGACGTTCGGCCCGAGTCGAGCGTCAACTACGAGGCGGGCGCGCGCTGGCGCGACGATCGGATCAATGCGGATCTGATCGGCTTCTTCAGCAACTACAGCAACCTCAAAGGCTCGTGCACGCTCGCGAGCGGTTGCACCGAGGCGATGGAAGGCGCGGAGTTCAACGGGGGAAACGTTCGCGTGTGGGGTCTCGAGTTGCAGGCCGGCGGCGAGCTCCCGATCGCCAAGCGGCGGAAGCTGTCGATGCCGTTGTCGCTCGCGTACACGCTGACGCAGTCGGCGTTCCAGCACGCATTCTCCTCGGAGTTCGGCGGCTGGGGGGACGTCGAGGCCGGCGACCAGCTGCCGTATCTCCCACCGCATCAACTCGCGGTGACGACCGGCATCAAGCATCCGCGTGGAGAATTCGGCGCGACCGCTCGCTGGCGCGCCGAGAGTCGCGACATCGCGGGGCAGGGCGACATCCCCGCCAACGTGCTCGCGCAATCGTTGTTCACGATCGATCTCTCGGCGCACGTCCGCCTCAAGCCGTGGGCCGAGCTCTACGGCACCTGTTCGAACCTGTTCGACGAGCAGGTGATCATTTCGCGTCGCCCGTACGGGGCGCGTCCCAATCCCCCCCGCATGTTCGCCATTGGTTACAAGGCACGGTTCTAGGAGATCTTCATGAAGAAACTATTCTGCATCGCATCCGTTCTCGTCTCGGGTTGTGGAGACAACCTGTCCGCTCCTGACGCCGGCCTGCCGGGCGACGAGCAGCCGATGGTCGATGCGTCCCCGGATTCGTCGACGCCGTTCACGCCGCCAACTCCCTTTGCGTTCAACCTCTCCGCGACGGGGCCGGATCAGATTACGACCGCCTACGCGGGTCCGAACGGCACGTTCTACGCGGCTGGGTTTGCTGCAACGACGCCGACCGGCGACAAGCTGCTGACGGTCACGCGGCGACTCGCGACCGGTGCGCCCGACACGACGTTCGCCGGCACCGGCATCCTGACCACCACCGTCAAGGTGGTCACCGGACAGAGCGAGATCGACATCGTCACGCAATCCGACGGCAAGCTCATCGTGTCCACGACGACGCCGGCCGCGGTCGCGAACGTCATGGACGCGGCCGACACCGACATCGCGCTGGTCGGTATCCTGGCGAATGGCACGCTCGATCCGAACTTCGGCGTCGCGGGCATCCGGGTCGTCAGTCTCAACGAGTCGTACCTCGAGCCCGGCGCCACGCCGACGGTCCGCGGTCGCGACGGCATCCGGGGGCTCGCGATCGGTGCGAACAACCAGATCTTCGTTCACGCGTATCAGCGCGGCGAGGGCATGATCAGCGGCGGTGTCACGCCGCGCGTCGACACCGAGTTCGTCATCGCGCGGTTCACGGCGGACGGCCAGCTCGACCTCGGCTACGGCGGCGGTGACGGAAAGTTCGTCTACGACATCTTCGTCACCAACCTGCACACCAACGCGACGCCGCACGCGATCCTGCCGCTGACCGACGGCACGGTGGTCGCGGGTGGTTACGCGAACACGCCGGCCTTGGGTTCCGTCCAGCCGGTGCTGTTCAAGGTCAATGCCGCCGGGACTGCACTCGACTCGACGTGGGGAACGCAGGGCCTGTTTCATGACGTGGTTCTTGGTGGGCAAACCGAGGTCTACAACTTCGCGCGCCACGGCGACAACCTCGTGACCGGCGGCTACGGCCGCGCCGTCGCCACGCCGGCGATCAATGACTACATTTCGCTTCGCTTCAACGTGAACACCGGCGTGCGCGACCTGACCTGGGGGGGCACGACCAATGGTGCTGTCGTGTTCGACCCATCGGGCGCGATGCTCGGCAACAACTGCCGCAACGCGATCGCGCTGCCCGGCGGCAAGACCGCGCTGATCGGCTCGGCCGGTCCGGGCAACATGGCGACCCAGGACGCGGTGTTCGCGATCCTCGATGCGACCGGCAAGCTCGACACGACGTTCGGAACCGGCATCGTGAAGTACATGCTCGGCGGCAACGGCAACGATCAGTTCTGGGGCGGCGCGG
>JAYUYE010001229.1:0-2438 GCA_043752985.1 Myxococcales bacterium | reverse complement strand
TCGGGTCCGTGCTCGACTCGACGCGGCCGGGGACGATCCGAAGATCTTTTGGTTCGACGCCGAGCTTCTTGCCAACCGCGGCAAACAGCTTCGTCTTGACCTCGTGTGCGGCCTGGCGGACCGCGGGCGTGATGCCGACCAGCGTCTTGCTCCCGCCCGACGACGGACCGATCGGCCACCGCGTATCGCCGATCTGGACGCGGATGTCCTCGGGTCGGAGGCCAAGATCTTCCGCGAGGATCATCGCGAGCGCGGTTCGGGTGCCCGTGCCGATGTCCATCACCGACGAGCGCAACTGCACGGAGCCGTCGCGCGCGACGCGGACCTCGCACGCCGAGTCCATGTCGACGATCCGGCGCCACATCGACGTGCCGACCCCGATGCCGGTCTTGACCGGACCCTTCTCGGCGCCCGGCGCATGGCGATTCGCCCAGCCGATCTTCTCGGCACCGATCCGGCGCTCGAGCTTGCGCGCGGTGCGGTCGGACGCGGTCGCGCTGCCATCGCGCTCGTCGATGTCGAGCTTGTCGCGCAGCGCGAGTGGATCCATCTTGATCCGTTCGGCGAGCTCGTCGACGAGCTGATCGAGCGCGAACACGCCTTGCGGCATGCCGGGTGCGCGGAACGCAGCGCCCGGTCCGGCGTGGGTGAACACGTCGTATTGCCGTGTTCGCACCGTGCTCGCGGGGAACAGGCGCTGCGCAGCCCAGCCG
Organism: Myxococcales bacterium; assembly: GCA_043752985.1. Lineage (GTDB taxonomy): Bacteria > Myxococcota_A > Polyangia > Haliangiales > Haliangiaceae > JABFXX01. The sequence continues at coordinate 1,725 of JAYUYE010001229.1, read as the reverse complement.
ACGCCAGCGCCGGTCGCGATGCCACCCGTGCCGTGGCTCACGAGGTCCACCGCGGCGAGGCTGCCGTCGCGGGTGGCGCCGATCGTCAGCTGCTGGACTGTGCTCGGTCGATTACCAACCGCGGTGTGCTGCTCGCGGCGATCGAGCACGAGGCGAACCGGTGCCTTTGCACGGCGTGACAGCTCGACGGCAACGACGCCGAAGTGGCCGCCGCCGAACTTCGCGCCGAAGCCGCCGCCCATGAAGTCGCAGACGACGCGGACCTTGGACTTCGGCAGATCGAACACGGTCGCGAGATCGTCGCGCACGGTCGAGGTGCCCTGCGTCGACATGTAGACCGTGAGCTCCGCCGGCTTCCAGTCCGCGACGATGCCGTGGGTCTCCATCGGCGAGTGCGTCTGCACCTGGGTGCGGAACGTTCCGCTGAGCTTGTGCGCGCTGCTCGCGAGCGCGGCGTCGACGTCGCCTTCGCTCACCTGCGTGGGGCCGCGCAGGTTGCCCGTCTGCGCGAGATCCTTGGCGGCGCCGCCACCACCGGCGCTGCCGCCCATGTTGACGCGCGCCGGATACACGAGCGGCGCGTTCGTTGCCATCGCAGCCTCGAGGCTGGTCGCCGCGGGCAGCACCTCGTACTCGACCACGACCAGGCGCGCAGCTTCCTCTGCGATCTCGAGCGTGGTGGCAGCGACCGCAGCGACACACTGGCCCGCGTAGCGGATGCGCGGAAACGTCCCGTTCTTCTCGGTGCTCGGATCGACGAGCGTGGCGCCTTCCTGCTTCTTGACCACGAACACGGCCTTGACGCCCGCGAGCTTCTCCGCCTTGCGCGTATCGACTCGCTTGACGATCGCGTGCGCATGCGGCGACACCACGCGCCTTGCGTGGAGCATCCCGGGCAGCTCGACATCGGAGGTGTACTGCGCTTCGCCGGTCACCTTCGCGCGTCCGTCGAGCCTCGCGGTCGGCTTGCCGACGACCGCGAGCCCGGGATTCATCGGCCACGGTTTGGCCTCGGTTTCGGGAATCGTGCGCAGCTGGGCCGTGACCTCGCCGCCGGCGATCCCGACCCATGCGGTGCCGGGCGGGGGAGGCGCGCTGGTGCCGGTGGTCCGCGTCTCGAGCGTCCAGCCTTTCGCGGCCTGGCCGGACGCGGTCATCACCGCGGTGAACACCTTGGGATAGGTGCCGCACCGGCACAGGTTGCCGGAGACCGCGTTGCGGATCGCCGCGCGGTCGGGCTTCGCGTTCTTCGCGAGCAACGCGGCGCAGCTCATCACCATGCCGGGCGTGCAGAACCCGCACTGCATCGCGTCCTCTGCGACGAACGCTTGCTGGATCGGGTGCAGCGTCGTGCCCTTCGCGAGGCCCTCGATCGTGGTCACGGCGCGGTCGCCGACCTCGAGGGCTAACGTCGTGCAGGCGAGTGCCAGCTCCCCGTCGAGGTGAACCGTGCACGCGCCACATGTGCCGCGGTCGCAGCCGATCTTGGTGCCGCGGAGGTCGAGCTCATCGCGCAACGCGCGCACCAGCGTCGTGCGCGGCTCGACCTTCAACGTACGCGGCGCACCGTTGACCATCATCGAGATCTTGACCGCGCCCGGACCGCTGACGCGCGGGCTCGAGGCAGCGCGGGCCTTTCCCGTCAGCGTCACCAAACCGACGGCGGCGGCGCCGCCGGTCGTGCCGCCGATGAAGGCACGCCGACTCAGGCCGGATGCGGGGGTG
>JAYUYE010001228.1:0-6213 GCA_043752985.1 Myxococcales bacterium | reverse complement strand
AGTCGCGGTGCAGCCGCTCGACATCGACGGGTCCGTCCTCGTCACGACCGCGGGCACCGGGCAGGTGCTCGCCGGCTCGTCCGGTGCGAACACCGAGGTCACGGTGAACGTCCCGTACACCGCGTGGGCGCGCGCGTACACCGGCCAGTTCCTGTTCAAGACGTCGTGGGGCGGCCCGGCCGTGACCTGCACGGCAGCAACCCCGGCCGTCGTCACGCAGGAAGTCACGCTCACCGCGGGCGGGGTAGTGCGGACGGAGATATCGAGCATCGACAACATTCCGTTCCAGAAGCTCGACGGCACGGATCCCAAGCCATGTAAGGATCTGACCGTGCCGTTCCCGCAGAACGTGATGGGCCTGCCGTTCGGTCCCGCCACGCTCCTCGTCGTCGGCAAGAACGCCGCTGACATGGTCGTGTTTCGCACGCAGTTCGACACGTTCATCGGCGCCGGGGTGTTCAACCCGACGCTGACATTCGCCGTCACCCCGGGGACGTGACACCCTGATCAGGATGCGAGCCCGCATCCTGGTCTCGATCGCGGCCTGTGCTGCGGCGTGCGGCGGTGCACCGACCGCTGCACCGGTTCGTCGCGTGGCTCTGCCGCCTGCGCTCGGCGTCCCGGACGCGATCGCCCCGGATGCGCGAGGAGCGAGCTACCTCACCGTGATCGCGGAGAGCATCCAGCCGAACTGGGCCCACTTCCTCGAGGACTGTCGCGTTCGGCTGGTCGCGACCCACCCGCTCAACTCGATGACGCTCTTGGCGGTCGTCGAGCTCGCGATCGATCGCACCGGCAAGATCATGGGCATCTCGATCGCGACGAGCGGTAGCGCGGACTTCGATCTCGCGGTGCGCGACGTGCTCGCCGACGCCGCGCGCGTGGAGCCGCCGCCAGCCGAGCTTCTGTCCGACGATGATCGCGTCCACGTGCACTGGCTGTTCGCGCGCGATCGCCGGCAGGCCGGCCCGGCCGGAGCGTCGGTGCTCGATATCCAGCTGCCGCTGCTCGGCGTGATCGATCGGCTGCTGAAGCAAGGTGAGCTCGTTCGTGCGGCGCGCCGGATCGCGATCGCCCCGAGCGATCCCGACCGCCTCGTCGCGGCCGAGCGGGTGATGACCGCCACGCTCGCAGAAGCGCTCGGCAGCATCGGTGCGGGTGCCCGCAAGACGGCGGTCGAGGCGATCGGCCGCGCGCAGGTTCGTGCGCTCGCCGAGCCGGTGCGCGCGCTGCTCTCGCCGATGACCGACACCGAGCTGCGACTCGTCGCGGTCGAAGCCGCTGCGCGCCTCGGGGATCAAGCGGCGGTCACCGTCATTGCCACCATGCTGCCGGGCGACTTTCAAAACTATCCCCGGCTCGCGCTCGCCGAGACCGCGGCGCTGGTCGCACTCGGACAGCGTGACCGCGCGGCTGCCATCGTTCGCCGCGCACTCGAAACCGACGGTTCGGTGTCGGCACTACACGCGCACGCGATCGTCCCCGATCTTCAGCTCGCGCCGCGGCTCGCGGCCTGGTTCGCGCGCGGGGATGCTCGCACGCGTGCCGCGGTGTGCGCCGCTGTGCCCTCGGCGTGGAGTGCGCAGCCGGTGGTGCTACGCGGCCTTCGCGATCCCGACGCGACGGTACGCGCCGCGTGTGCAGAGACCGCCACGCGCCAGGTTCGCACACCGCAGGCGGACCGCCGTGCCACCGACCCCGCGACGCGGATCGGCGCACCGGCGCTCGCGGCGTTGCGCGAGCTCGTTCGCGATCGCGATCGCGTGGTTCGTGCGCGTGCGGTCGCGGCGCTGGCGGTCATCGATCCTCGCCGGGTCACGCGCGCTTCCACCGATGCGGCGCCCGAGGTTCGTGCGGCCGCCGTGGCCGCGGCGAGCGAGGCCGAGCTGCGCACGCTCGCCGAGGATCCCGATCCTGCGGTGCGCGCGGCCGCGCTGGCGGCGATCGGTGAGCGCACACCCGAGCTCCTTGCCCGCGGCGCCGTCGATATCGCGCCGCAGGTGCGGCTCGCGGTGATCGACGGTCTGACCGACGAAGCGCTGCTCGAGAAGCTCGGCGTCGATGACTCGCCCGAGGTCGCCACCGCCGCCGTGGTCAAGCTCGCGACCCACCGCGGGCGGACTGCGATGGCAACCCCGCTGCTCACCCGGCTGGCCGCCGCGCCTCCGGGGAGCGCCGAGCGCGTCCGGATCGCGCTCGGGTTCTTGCTGGCGAGGTAGCCGTGGTCCAAGCTCACCGCATGCGGTCGCTGTACCTCCTGTCTGCCGGCATCGCCGCGATCGCAGGGGTGGCAGGCGCCGGCGGGCGCGCGGTCCGCGTCGAGAAGCCGCGCCAAATCGAGGTGTACATCCCGGCGGGCACGTTCGAGATGGGCGTGACCGAGGAGTCGGCTGCCTCCGCGCTCACCCAGTGCCAGCTCGCATTCTTCCCGCCGAACCAGACGCCGCGCCAGCAGACGATGGGCGGCCAGTTCGTCGACTTCTGCAGCGAGTACATGGTCGAGCTCTCGCACATGCAATCGCGCGCCGTATTCCTCGACGCCTACGCGATCGATCGCGACGAGGTCGGCGTCGCCGACTATCGCCGCTGCGTCGCCGCGGGCGGCTGCACGCTCGACGCGCTGATCGCCGGCGACGAGCGCTACATTCGCGGCGAGTGGCCGATGGTCAACGCGACCTGGGACGAGGCGCAGTCGTACTGCCGCTGGCGCGGCGGCCAGCTGCCGACCGAGGCGCAATGGGAGCGCGCTGCCCGCGGCGATCACGCCGAGGCCGAGTGGCCGTGGGGCGAGCTCGAGCAGCCCAAGGACTTCAATCACGGTCAGCCGCGCGCGGTCGCGATGCGCGAGATCGAGCGCCAGATCTCGACGATCCCGCTCCGGTTCTTCGGTGATCCTGACGACACCGACGGGTTCGCACTCCTCGCTCCACCCGGCAGTTTCCCGTGGGGCGAGAGCCCGTTCGGCACCCGCGATCAGGCGGGCAACGTCGCCGAGTGGACGGCCGATGCGTACTTCCACGATGACCGGAACCGCGGCTACCAGAACCTGCCTGCGGTCAATCCGCTGCGCGAGGGCACGACCCAGACGCGTGTGATTCGCGGCGGCTCCTGGCGGCAGCCAACCTTTGTGGCGCGCTCGAACCTGCGCGATCCGTTCAATCCGTACTACGACGCGAGCCAGCGGTTCTCCCACGTGGGATTCCGCTGCGCACGTTCGATGCGCTAGATCGCGTCGATCATCGCGTCGGGCTGCGCGTCGACGGCATCGACCGCGGCATCGGGGAGCGGACCGTCGGGAACAGTCGCGTCGATCTGTCCAGAGGTGTTCTTGCTCGTGCAGGTCCCGGTCGCGAGGTTGCAGACCAGCGGCGACTCGCAGTCGTCCTGGCTCTGGCAGCGCTCGCCTTCGCCCTGATTGCAGCCGACGGCCCACCCGGCGGTGAGCACCGCGAGCAGCGCGAGGGCGAGCCAGTGACGGCGGGAGCGGGTGACCTTGCTGGGCGATTTACTCATGGGACGTCTTCGAGCGCGGGGACATCGAGCCACTCCACCTTGCTGACCTCGACCTCGCGCTTGCCCTTTGGCGTGGTCAAGACGGCAGTGTCGCCGACTTCCTTGCCGATCAGGGAGCGCGCGACGGGAGCGCCGATCGAGAGCCGGCCCTTGCGGATCTCGGCCTCGTGCTCGCCCACGATGACGAAGGTCTGCTTGTCGCCGCTCTCGCTGTCCTCGATGGTCACGGTGGCCCCGAATGAGACTCGCGAACCCGACAGTTTGGTTGGATCAATAACCTCCGCCATGAGCGATTTCGCTTCGAGCTCGCGAACCTTGGCCTCGATCAGGCCCTGCTCCTCTTTGGCGGCGTGGTATTCGGCGTTCTCTTTGAGGTCGCCGTGACCGCGGGCAACCTCGATCGCACGACTGTTCCGCGGGCGCTCGACGTCCTTCAGCCTCTTCAGGTGCGCCTTCATGCTGGCGAACCCCGAGGGGGTCATCGGAAACTTTTCGCTCATGGCCGCCGCTATTCGTACTCTCTCGGCCCGATCGTCGCAAGGCTACGAGCAGGTCGTGCAGACGCCCGCCGCCGTACACCCGGTGCCGGCCGCGCAGCCCGTCGGACAGCTCACAGGGCCGCACGAGTTCGTGCCACAACTCGCCGTGCACGAGCAGGAGGTTGCGCAATCAACCGACGCGCAGGCGTTGGCCCCGCTGCAGCTGACGGTGCACGCGCCATCCGCGCAGCCGATGCTGTCACATGCGTTGTTGCCCGCGCAGGTGATCTGGCAGGTCGTCGCGCCCGTGCCGCAGTCGATGTTGCCGCACGCGTTGTTCGCCGCGCAGCTGACCACGCAGGACGCTGCGTCGCTGCAGTCGATCGACGAGCACGAGCCGCCGTTGCTGCACGTGATGTTGCAGGCATATCCGGCCGGGCAATCGACGCCATTGTTGCACGAGGCACCCGGGCAGTTGACCTTGCAGGTCTTCGCGACGACGTCGCAGCCACCATTGCACTCGCTCGGGCACACCGGCTTCACGCAGTAGCCGACGGCCAGATCGCAGATCCGTGGCTCGTCGAGCCCGGTGCAATCCGAATCCTGGCTGCACTCGAAGTCCGAGGCTCGGTTGCTGACGAGGCAGCTCGCGCTGACCAGCAGTACAAACATGCCGGCGTTGAGGATGATCAGGGGCGTCTTCACCACGTGCCTCGGAGCATAACCGCCGCGCTGGTCGGCGTGACCTGTGGGGTCACCACCATGTGGCGCTCCTTGCGGTCCTGATAGATCATCCAACCGCCGTAGGCCCCGACGCCGAGCCCGGTGAGCACCATCACGTTCCCGATCATCGCGTACTTGAACGCGCGGCTCTCGAGCTCCTCGAGCCGAGCGAAGTCGTCGGCGTTATCGGTCGGGGCATTGTCGATGTCGTCCTGGACGCCGGACTTGTTGTTCCACAGGACGAGCCCGATCAGCAGCGCGAGGCCACCACCCGATGCGACGAGGATCCCGGTGTTGCGCTTGCGGTTGTCGTAGGGCGGCGGCACCGGCGCGACCGGGGCGGTCGGGACCGGCACGATCGGGTCCGGCACCGGAGTCGCTGTCGAGTCCTGACCATCGAGCAGCGGCGCGAGCGTCGCATCGGCCTTGTCCGGTGGGTCCTGCGGTCCGAGCAAGACAGCCGCGCTGTGCGTCGGCTCCTTCGCGACGGCCCGGTACACGACGAGGTTTGTCTGCCCGTTCGTCCACGTCGCGGTGCCCCACACGAGCTCGTCGACCGTCAGCGTGGAGCGTACCGTCTCGGCGCACAGCGGTGACGACGGGTCGCAACCGACCGCGGCAGCGGTCTCGGAGAACGTGGTGTCACCGACCGAGGCGCCGGGTGACCTGCTGCGGACAAGCTTCTGCACCGCCAGGTTGAGCTTGTTGCGCAGCGCTGGTTCGGCGTTCCCGTCGAGCGGAAGGACGAGCACGCGGCGTGGCGCTGCATCGGCGACCGCGGCCGCGATCATCAGGACGACGACGAGACCAACGAGCCTGATCACAGGCCCCCGAGTCTTGCGCGGATCTGCGCCGCGTCCGCCGCGTTGGGAGCGAGCTGGAGGTACCGCTGCAGTGCCGTCTTCGCCTGGCCCCACTCGCCGAGCTTCTCGTGCGCGAGGCCGAGTGCGCGCCACGCGGCCGCGTAGCCTGCCTGTGCCTGCACCGCCCGGCGAAACGCGACGACGGCCGTCCGCGAGTCGCCCTTCACGAACGACTGCATGCCGGTCTTGAACAGCTCCTGCGCGCTGACCTTCACCGGCTTGACGGTCGAGCTGCCCACGCCATGCCCGGCGGAGCCCCTCGGGATCATCTCGATCTCGCCAGGGTCGGCCGATCCAGACCCCGCCGCGATCACGGCCGCGGATCCGCTCGCCGAACCGGTCGCTGCGGAGCCGGTCGCCGCGGAGCCGGTCGCGGTCGACCCACTCACCGTGGCGGACCCGGTCGCGGATACGGCTGCCGATCCGGTCGCGGGTCCCGTGCGGACAGTCCTCGATCCCGCGGCGTTCGTCGAGTCGGTCGCCGGCCCGACCGTGCCGGGCGGAACGCCCTCGTCCTTCACCTTTGGACCGCCGCTGAACATCGCGAACATCACGATCGCGATCACGACGAGCCCGACCGCACCGAGGATCACGTAGAGCTTGGTGCGATCACCCGGATTGTTCGCGGTCGTTCC
>JAYUYE010001227.1:0-2441 GCA_043752985.1 Myxococcales bacterium | reverse complement strand
GGTACGGCGGGTCACGGCACAGCGTAGCGCCACCCGGCACGCGCGCGGGGGTAGGATGCCGGCGCGTGGGCACTCTGTTCCTGATCCGGCACGGCCAGGCATCGTACGGCGAGGCCGACTACGATCGGTTGTCTGTCCGCGGCCAGGATCAGGCGCGTGCCGTGGGGCGCTGGATGGCGGCCGCGAAGATCGACCAGCTTTACAGTGGCCCGCTGCGCCGCCAGGTCCAGACCGCCAGCTTCGCGAGCGAGGCCGCGAGCGCACTCGGCACCGCGGTCCCGGCGGCGACGGTGCTCGACGAGATGGCCGAATACCCGGCTTTCGAGATGCTCAAGCACTTCGTCCCGCGCCTCGTCTCTCTCGATCCAAAGTTCGCGGCGATCGAATCCGGCCCGACTCCGCGCCTGCTCGACGAGGCGTTCCACACGATCCTTGCGCGGTGGGCGAGCGACGAGTGGTTCGTCGACGGCCTCGAGCGGGTGACCGCGTTCGTCGCGCGCGTCCGCGGTGGGCTGACCCGGATGCTCGGCGCGGCGCAGTCCGGCTCGCGGATCGCATGCATCACCTCGGCGGGTCCGATCGGCGTCGCCGTTGGCCTGACGTTCGAGATCCCCGACGCGCGGATGGTGCGCACCAGCATCGTGATCCGCAACGCGTCGATCACGGAGCTCAAGTTCCGCACGCAGGCCGGGGGCAACGATCCATCCCGCACCGCTGCGTGGGAGCCCGAGCAAGTCTCGCTCGTCACGTTCAACGTCACCGGCCACCTGACCGACGAGCAACACACGGAGAGATAGATGGACTTCGATCCACCCGAGACCGTTCGCCCCCTCCTCGAGAAAATCGAGAGGTTCGTTGCCGACATCGTGATGCCGGCCGAGGAGCACGTCCTCGAGCACGGTTTTGCGGCGTCGACCGCTCGCCTCGACGAGCTGCGCGCGCAGGTCAAGGCCGCGGGCATGTGGGCACCGCAGCTACCGAAGGACATCGGAGGCCTCGGCCTCTCGCTCGTCGAGCACGGCCTGGTCTCCGAGCGGCTCGGTCGCTCGCCGATCGGCCACTACGTGTTCGGAGCGCAGGCTCCCGACGCCGGCAATGCCGAGATCCTCCACAAGTTCGGCACGCCAGCCCAGAAGGCGACCTGGCTCGAGCCGCTCGCGCGCGGTGACATCCGGTCGTGCTTCTCGATGACCGAGCCGGAGAATCCGGGCTCGAACCCGACGCTGTTGTCGTGTCAGGCCCGCCGCGATGGCGACCACTACGTGATCGATGGCCACAAGTGGTTCACGACCGCTGCCGACGGCGCCGCGTTCGCGATCGTGATGGCGGTGACCAACCCCGAGGCATCCCCGCACGCGCGCGCGTCGATGATCATCGTGCCGACGAGCACGCCCGGCTTCGAGCTCGCCCGCAACATCAAGATCATGGGCGATGCAGGCTCCGGCTACGGCAGCCACGCCGAGATCTGGTACCGCAACGTCCGCGTCCCCGTCGAGAACCGGCTCGGCCCCGAGGGAGCCGGCTTCCTGATCGCGCAGGAGCGCCTGGGCCCCGGACGGATCCATCACTGCATGCGGTGGATCGGGATCTGCGAGCGCGTGTTCGATCAGATGTGCAGCCACATCACGCGCCGCAAGATCGACGACGAGAAGACGCTGTCGTCGCGTCAGATCGCGCAGGCATGGGTCGCCGAGGCGCGCGCCGAGATCAACGCATCGCGGCTGATGGTCCTCCACGCCGCGTGGACGATCGAGAAGAAGGGCTTTGATCAGGCGCGTGACGAGGTCAGCGTGATCAAGTTCTATGTCGCCGACGTCATGCTGCGGCTGGTAGATCGCGCGATCCAGCTCCACGGCGCGCTCGGCATCACCAGCGACACGATCCTGTCGCACTACTACGTGCACGAGCGCGGCGCGCGGATCTACGACGGACCGGATGAGGTCCACAAGATGGTCGTCGCCAAGCGCATCCTCGCGCGGTACGGAGCAGGTCGTGATGGTCGATGAGCCCAGGCCCGTCCGTGCCGGCGAGGAGCTCGACCTCGTCAAGTTGAGCGTGTTCCTCGAGACCGAGCTCGGCGTCGCCGCACCCGTCGCGGTCGAGCAATTTCCCGGCGGTCACTCGAACCTGACCTACCTCGTGCGTCACGGCGACCGCGAGTACGTGCTCCGCCGCCCGCCGCACGGCAGCAAGGTCAAGTCCGCGCACGACATGGGCCGCGAGGTCACCGTCCTGACCAAGCTCGCGCCCGTCTACGCGCGTGCGCCGCGCGTGATCGCGTACGAGGGCACCGGCGAGGTCCTCGGCGCACCGTTCTATCTGATGGAGCGCCGCCGCGGCGTGATCCTGCGCAAGGACCTCCCGGCCGAGCTCGCGACCGATCATTCGCGCGTCCGCCGGGTCTGCGAGATCCTGATCGATGCGCTCGTCGATCTGCACGC
>JAYUYE010001226.1:0-6219 GCA_043752985.1 Myxococcales bacterium | reverse complement strand
CCGCGTCTCGCGCCGCAACCGCCTGCGGCCATAGTTTTTCGGCTTCCGTCAGCACTCGCCGCATGTCGTTGATCTCGCGCTTGCGCGCCGCGCACATTTTCGTTCCGGAGAGCTCCGGGCGACCGCCGTCATACGGCCTCCCATCTGCATACGGCTCGAGCGCGTCGAGCGAGCCCCCGCGCAGAAGGCAGGCATTCTCGCTCGTCACCGTGATCCTGTCGCCATTGACCTCGGCATCGATGAAGATGTGCACCCACGCGATACAAACATCGTCGTCGAGGGCGTGCGCAGTGGCGGGCACAGCGAATAGAGCAGCGAGAGAGAGCAAGAGCGGGCGAATCATCGACATGGAACCTCCGTGACCCAGGTGCCGGTCGCGCCCGGAAGTCGCACAACATTTTCACGAACGTCTTGCAAGGACGAGTTCGATTGCGCGTTCTGCTACGAACGGTTCGGTGCGTACCAGGCACGGCACGGATGGTTCCGCGACGCGCTCGAATCAATGCGCAAGGCGATGCGAGAAGACGAGAAGGAAGGCGGTGCGCGGCGCGGTTCGTACCTCGAAGGTATTGCGTGGATCGAGCAGCAGTTGCGCGCGGCAGGGATCGAGCCGCCGTCGCCCAGCCATTCGGGCAAGGGCGCGTGGGCGCGCAACTGCGAGCTGGAGGTTCCTGCCGGATTCGGAGCAAAGAACGAGCTCGGCGAGCCGCTCGCCGACGACGTGATCGAGGTCGAGCGCCTCGTCCGCGCGGAGCGTTGGGACGATGCCGTCGACCAGCTCGGGTGCGCAGCGGCGGGAGGCGCGAAAATTCAAGCCACCTCGACGTGTGAGTCGGTTCTCCGGAACGCAGCGGGCTCACGCGGCCATCACCAAACAGTCCGCCTCCGCTTCGGCGGGAACAGAGTACTGTGTCCGCCAGGAGGATTCATTGAAGACACACGTGCTGACCTTGACCGGGGTTTTGACCGTCGCACTAGCGGGGACCGCAAGCGCACAGCTGGGTGGCATCAAGCTGCCCGACAAGCTGCCGGGTGGCGCCAAGCTGCCCGCCAATCCGACGAGCTGTACGGGGCTGAAGGGCGACGGCGGCGTGCGCATCGAGGCCTTCATCGCCGCGTCAACGCGGCTGAAGCAGGCGGCTGCGTCGCTCGAGGCGTCCGTGGCCGACGCGTGCAAGCAGATGGCGGGGGAGCTGAAGGTGTCGACGGCGGGGAACACAAAGGCGGTCTGCGGCCGGGTCGCCACCGCCCTCAAGGCCGGCCTCAAGGTGACCGCCAAGGCAAAGAGCAAGTCCGTCGTGACCTACACGCCGGCCACGTGCACCGTCGACGCGACGGCGTCGGCCAAGGCGACGGCAGAGTGCTCGGGCTCGGGCAGCGGCAGCGCGGGCACCGGAGGCAGCGCGGGGTCGGCTGCCGGCGCATGCAAGTCACAGGGTGAGGCGAGCGCCAGCCTCGACGCGCAGTGCACCCCTCCGAAGGTCGACGTCCAGAGTGACACCTCGGTCGCGGTCGACGCCAGCGGCTTCACGCGCGCTACCAAGGCGGTCGCGATCGGCCTGCCGGCACTGCTCACGGCCAATGCCAAAGCCAAGCTGGCGCTCAAGTCGGCCACCGCGTTCGCCGGCTCGGCCGGGGGTGCGGTCAAGGGTATGGGCTCGTTGACCAAGGAGTTCGGCGCGCAAATGGTCTGCGTCGCCGATCGATTGAACGTCGCGGCCCGCGGCGCGGTTCAGGCCAAGGCCAGCATCAGCGTCAGCGTGCAGGCGTCGGCGTCGGTCTCGGCCAGCGCGCGCTGACTTCTGACATCAACCCCGGAGCGGGCCGCTCTGGCCGCTCTAGGGGACGAGTACGGCGCGGAACCTCGCCCGATTCTCCATCATGTGCGTGAAGGCTTGCTCGGCCTGCTCCAGCTTGAAAATCTCGACACGCGGCCGCACGCCGGTCAACGCGCTGAACGCCATCGTGTCCTCGGAGTCGATCGCGCTTCCGCTTGGCCAGCCAGCGATCGCCTTTCCACTCAGCAGCCCCATCGCGTTCACGGAGACCGGTGTGAACGGTGCCGCGACGATCAGTAACTTGCCGCGTGGCTTGAGACCGCCGACGGTGCTCTCGATCGCTTCGCTGCTCGGAGCGGTCGCGAGGATCAGGTCCGCGCCGCCGAGCTTCTGTAGTCCGTCGGCAGCGCTCGTGCTCTGCGTGTCGATGTACTCGTGGGCTCCGAGCTCTTTAGCCAGTTGCGCCTTGTCGGCACCACGCGAGATCGCGATCGTTCGAAAGCCCATGCGGGCCGCGTACTGGAGCGCGAGGTGGCCGAGTCCGCCGATGCCCTGCACGGCGACCGTCTGACCGGGACGCGCACCGCTGTTGCGCAGCGAGTTGAACGTGGTCACGCCCGCACACAACAGGGGACCGGCATCGACCGCCGACATTCCCTCGGGAATCCGTGCAAGGGACTCGGCGGGCACGACGGCGTACTCGGCGTATCCCCCGTCGTGGCTGATCCCGGTGACCTTGCCGTTGACGCAGTTGATGAACAGGCCGCGACGGCACGCATCGCACTCGAAGCAGTGTCCGCCATGCCAGCCTACGCCAACGCGATCGCCTGCCTTCCACGCCGTAACGCGATCGCCGACCGCATCGATCCGTCCCGCGATCTCGTGGCCGGGAACGCGAGGCAGCTCGATCCCCGGATACCCGCCACTCTTCGTGAACACGTCCGAATGGCAGACCCCGCACGCCTCGACCTTGATGCGGACCCAGCCGGGGCCCGGCGTCGGGATCTCACGCTCGACGATTTCGAATGGTGCGTTGGGCGTCGTTACCTGGACGGCACTCATTTTCGGCATGCCGGTAGGCTCCGCGAGCGTCGCGCAGCCGACAAGCGCGCCCGGCCTGCTATTCCAGGCAGGATCGGGTTCGACGACAGCTTTGTCGTGCGGCAGCGTCGCGACCAGCCTCCTCCGATGTGACAGCGGACGTGATCAGAGCGTTTCCGCGGGGACATCCGGCGATCCCAGCTCGTGCTACGCACCTGCGCGTGCGCTCGCTCGGGCAGCCCACCACGTGACCCGCAGCCTCACCTCCGACCCCATGAGCCTGGATCCCACCATCATCGAGGCCTCCCCCGAAGAGGTCCCCGCCGCACTCCGCTCGGTGAGGAACGAGTCGCCTTCGGCTAGGTCGAACCCGCCGGCGCCCACTCCGCGCGCGCACTGGCAGGCTGGTCAGCGCGAGGCCTGGCGCGGGGGTCTGCCTGCACCTGCCTGGGACGAAGCCGCAGCCACTCTCGGCTTCTCCGATGCGGCGAAGCGCTTTGTGCTCGAAGGCGAGGGAGACGCAGCGGTCGCGGCGGCCGGCATCGAACGGCCGCGCGGTCCGCGCATCGAAGTCTGGCGATCGAAGCCGTGGCTCGACCTGCTCCTGGGATATGGGCCAGCTGCCAGCGCGCGGCTGTTCGGTATCGGCGGCGGTAGCTGGAGGGCCACGCCCGAGGCGCTGCGCGGGTTCGTGGCGGCGCACGAGCTCGATGTCGCGCAGATCGCGGGATCCTTCCCTCCGTCGCTCGTCGACGACCTGTTGTCGGCGCTCTCGCCCGTCGCGGACGTCCGCATCGCCGATCTCGCGGCGCGCCGCCTGCTCGAGGTCGGCGCAGACGTGAAGCGGGGGGAGGCCGCGCTCGGGTGGATCCTCGCGAATGTAGATCACGCCGCGTGGGCCCTTGTTGCGTCCGCCCTGAACGAGGAACGCGGCGGGGGCAAGGCGAAGGCCGGCCGGCTCGGGCTCCACGAGCTCGCGAAACGCGGACACCGCGCCGCCGTCGAGGGGGCCGCGCGCGCGTACGGCGTCGACCCGGACGCATTGCTCGTGGTGCGCGAAACCAAGGAGCTTCCGCGCTTCTGGCAGCCGGACCGGATCGCAGGGCCTGTCCTCGTGAATGGCAAGCGACTGCCGACGGATTCCCTGGAGGCGTTTGTGAGGCTGCATGCGTCACGTGATGTCCGCGCCGCCGAGCAGCTGACCTGTCTCGTGTCGGCTTTCACTCGCGAGTCTCTCGAGCGCTTCGCGATGGAGATTTTTGGTGCGGCGATCTGGGAGCCGAAGTCGCGGACCACCGAGCTCTGGCCGGAAGTTCTTGGCCGCTACGGCGGCGACACAGCGGTCGAAGCGCTCGCCGGCAAGCTTGTGAACGAGTGGGCCGAGAACGAGACGCTGCTCAAGACGAGCTGCACGGTGCTCCAGCGGATCGGCACCCCGCGCGCGATCCTTGAGCTCGCGCAGCTCGCCGACAAGCGCCGCGCGCACGAGGGAATAAACCCTGCGCAGGATGCTGCGGAGGCTGCGCTCACGAGCATGGCGCGTGACCGCGGGACGACTCCACGCGCGCTCGTCGGCAAGGCGCTGGCGGCCGTGGGCCGAGGCGTGACACAGACTCGCACGCTGTCGTTCGGGCCGCGCGCGTTCCGTGTCGAGCTGGACAGCGGCCTCGCGTTGGTGTTCGTCGACGACAAAGGTGCGCACATCGACCAGCTGCCGAAACCACGGAAGTCAGATCACGAGACCGATGTTCTCCTCGCGAAGCAGCAGCTCCAGCAGTTCCGCGCAGAGGTCCGGTTCGTTGGCCCGGTGGCGCTCGCGCTCCTCGAGGATGATCTGGTTCAGGGGCGTCAGTGGCGCATTGAAACGCTCGAGGCGTGGCTCGGGGTGGACGCGCTGTTTCGGCACCTCGCACGAAACCTGGTCTGGGGCCTGTGGAGCGCGGCCGGCGAGCTCGTCTCGCCTGCGCTGATCCAGGAGAGCAAACTCCGGCCCACCGATGACCATGGTGTCGGAGCCGATCGCGTGGGTCTGCTCCATCCGGTCGAGATGACTGACAGCACGCTGTCTCGACTGCGAGAGATCACGGCAAGGGCGGGCTTGCAGCCGCCGTTCGCGCAGCTCGCCCGGGAGGTCTTCCGGCCGTCACCCGAGGAGCTGCAGGCCGGCGTCGTCACGCGGATCGCCGGCGCACGGCTAAGGCTCAGGCGGCCTCTGCTGCGCGGCTGGCGACAAGGTCCGGTCGACGAAGAGAGCGCGCACATGTACTCGATCGAGCGCCGCTTCGACGACGGCGTCACCGCCGAGCTCGTGCACTCCGGCATCGACTGGGGCGACGCGCCGCCGAGCTCGGTAACGCTGGAGGTGCTTCGCTTCCGCGGCCCGGCCGGTCTGCTCGCGCTCTCCGAGGTCCCTGCCCGATGCCTGAGCGAAGCTGTCCGTGACGCCTCGGAGCTCGCGTCCGGGGGGGGACGCTGACGGCGTACGGTGCGTTGTGAGGCGATCGCTGCTTCGCTTCTAGCTCCTGTGTGGCGTGCTTGAGATCCGCGATGGGGTTGATTGTTCGCGGATTGTTCGCGGCGCCCACTCGTCCGAGACTTGTCCGAAGCAGATGTCCAACATGCGGACGGTCACACTGGATGGCCGGCCGACTGCGGCAAAGGCGCCGGCATCTCGCCCGACATCAACCCCGGAGGGGCCGCGGGGGAGGGGCCGCGGGCAACCCCGGAGGGGCCGCGGGGGGGGCCGCGGGTCAACCCCGGAGGGGCCGCGGGATATCGGGCGAACGGGAGCGCGTGAACACGTGCGTCGCAGCCGTCCCTCGACATGGTTTCATTCGATCGCTGCCAGATTTCGTGTCAGGTTCCAGCCCGCTTGACCCACTAGCGGTATGGACACCGACACCGCCCTCGCTTCCTTCACCGACGTCGTCCGATCCAATCAGGCGAGCGTCTATGCGGTCGCGTTCGGCGTGACGGGTGACCGCGCGCTCAGCCAAGACGTGGTGCAGGAGACGTTCGTCGTCGCATGGCGCGATCGTGCCGCGCTGCGTGACCACGCCAAGCACGGACCGTGGTTGCGCGGCATCGCTCGCAATCTCGCCCGTCAGGCGCGGGACAAGGCAGGTCCGATCGCGGAGCTCGTCACTGATATTCCCGGGGATGATCCGCGCGAGGATTCGATCGCCGATGAGGAAGCTCGCATGACGTGGACGGCGCTGGGCGAGTTGCCGGAGACGTACCGCGAGGCCTTGGTCCTGTACTACTGGGAGGATCAATCGGCTCGCGAGGTCGCCGCTGCGCTCGAGATCAGCGAGCAAGCAGTCCAACAGCGTTTGTCGCGCGGCCGGTCGCTGCTGCGCGAGGAGGTCCTCAGCCGAGTCGAAGGTGCGCTGCGACGTGG
>JAYUYE010001225.1:0-6226 GCA_043752985.1 Myxococcales bacterium | reverse complement strand
ATCTGGATCCCGTCGCGGGGCTCCGCGCTGACCGCGAGGCCGCTGTACGGAGTCAGCGCGGTGAGCTCGCGGAGTGCGGCCTCCCACTGCGGGTCCGCGGCGATCGTCACGTTACCGCGGAGGTCATCACCGCGACACGCAGCGAGGAGAAAGACTGCAACGAGGACGGCGCGCACGCGCCGACGTTACGTCACTTCTTCTTGGGCGCGGAAGGGGAAGCTGCCTTGCGGGCGTCGGACTTCGATCCTTTGGGAGACTTGTCGTCGCCGATCGCATCGTCGAGCTCCACGAAGCCGCCATACACCGCGCCGATCGCGCCACCGAGTGTTGGAGACCACGTGAACACGTTGTAGCCGTTGAGCAGCCAGGTCGGGCTGATCACGCGGGTGACGAGAGCGTAGAGGCCAATGCCGATGCCGAGCCCGACGACCGACTTGATCACGGTGATCCAGATGGTCGCGTTCTTGTCCCGGATCAGGCTCCAGATCGGCTTGCCCACGAACATGCCGACGACCACGCCGATCAAGCCAAAGGTGAGCCAGGGATTCCCGAAGCCGGTGGCCTGTCCAAGTGCGTGAGCGCCGTAGCCGAGTGCGGCGCCAATCACCGCGCCCTTGAGAATTCCGACGAGGAGCTTCACCACACCCTGAGTGTGACGAGGAAGCCGGGCATCGGCAACCCCTCAGATGGCAGGCGTGATCATGATTGCGCCGAGGAGCGATTCCAGCTTGCCGACCTCGGCCTTGAATGCCGCGATCTCGGCGCCCGTCACACTTTTGCCACGCATCGGCGTGAGCTTCGTGGGGTCGATGTAGACCCCGTTCTGCTTGACCCCGAAGTGCAGGTGCGGCCCGGTTGACAGGCCAGTGGTCCCGACGTAGCCGATCACGGTCTTGGCCGCGATTCGCTGGCCGACCTTCTGGTCGCTGGCGAACTTCGACAGGTGCATGTAGGCGGTCTCGATGCCGCCCTCGTGGCGGATCATCACGAGGTTGCCGGCGCCGCCCGCGGGGCCGCGATGGGAGATCGTCCCGTGCGCCGCTGCCCAGACCGGGGTTCCCGTCGGGGCCGCGTAGTCGATTCCGAGATGGGCGCGCGCCGTGTGCAGCACGGGGTGCATGCGCCTGCGGTCAAACCCCGAGGAGACGCGCGAGAACTTGAGCGGCGTCTTGAGCAGCGACTTCTCCGACGAGCCGCCCTTGGCGTCGTAGTAGGCGTTGTTCCACCAGAACGTGCGAAACGTGCCTGCCTTGCCCTGGTACTCCGCTGCCAGGATCTTGCGGTAGCGCAAAAACTCCTGGTCCTTGAACTCCTTCTCGACGACGACGCGGAACGTGTCGCCCTCGTGAGTGTCGTTGTAGAAGTCGAGGTCGTACGCGAACACGTCGACGAAGAAATCGACGAGTGTCGCGGTCTCGCCGGCACCTTTGAGTGCGGCGTACAGCGAGGAATCGATCCGGCCGCCGACCGCCTTGAGCTCGATCCGGGTCTGGGCGGAGTCGGACGTGCCGACGAGCTCACCGGTCGGCGCACGCTCGGACCGCACGGTCTGGACCTTGCTGACGACGAGCTCGAACCGCTTCACGCGACCATCGGGGCCGCGCTCGATCCGGTAGCTCTGGCCGGCGCGGATCGTCTTGAAGTCGAGGACGCCCGACAGCGAGCGGATCACCTCGTCGGTCTCGGCGGCGGACAGGCCGCTCTTCTTGAGCAGGCGGCCGAGCGTGTCGGACTTGCCGACCTTGCCGTCGATCGTCGCGGGGGGACCGACGGGAGCGGGCGCAGCGAGCGCGGCCGAGCCGGCGGCGGGGAGTGCGCTCGGCGCGATTAGCGGCTGCGACGGCAGGGCGGCCGCCGGGGCGGACTTGGACTCGGCCTCGCGCTTGATCGCGCCGACCGACGTCTTCTTGTCCCAGACGAAGACATACAAATTGACCAGCACGAGGGCGCCGAGGACAAGCACCACCCACGCCCCACCACGGCGGGCGGGAGCTGCACCCAAGGATGGGTACGCTGTTGTCCTTTTCTTGCGCGCGGTCTTCCGCTTCATGAGGATGGCCGAAGGAGGCCAGCAATATCACGGGCCTTCCCGAGGACCAAGCAAATGGCGAGTGGCGACCCGTGCGATCTGCCGGAGCGTGAGCAGCTGGAACTTTTCTCCCAGTTGAGACAAGGTGCCGGGCCGGAGCCCTCAACTCCCGACCTAGACATGGCCAAGAAGTCCAAGCAAACCAGCGAAAAGTCGTCCAAGCCGTCCAAGAAGTCCGCGGGCGGCGGGGGCGGAGGCGTTCCTGCAGCGCCGGGCGGGGCCGGTGGGGCGACCCCAGGCGACCACGATGCGTCCCTCGAGGCCGAGGCACGCCGCCGCTATCTCAACTACGCGCTCAGCGTCATCACCTCGCGCGCGCTCCCCGACGTCCGCGACGGCCTCAAGCCAGTGCAGCGCCGGATCCTGTACGCGATGCTCAACGACGAGCATCTGCGCCCCGATGCAAAGCACCGCAAGAGCGCGAAGGTCGTCGGAACCGTGCTCGGTCGCTATCACCCGCACGGCGATTCGTCCGTCTATGACGCCATGGTCCGCATGGCGCAGGAGTGGGTCCTCCGCGTGCCGCTCGTCGACGGTTCCGGCAACTGGGGCTCGCTCGACGGCGACGGGGCGGCTGCCTATCGCTACACCGAGTGCCGGCTCGCGCCGGCCGCGATGGCGCTGCTGGCCGAGCTCGACTTCGAGACCGTCGACATGCGCTCGAACTATGACGGCTCCACCGACGAGCCTTCGGTTCTACCCGCGCGCTATCCGAACCTCCTCGTCAACGGCTCGACCGGCATCGCCGTCGGCATGGCGACGAACATCCCGCCGCACAACCTGCGCGAGATCACGGCCGCGCTGCTCGCGCTGTCAAAGGATCGCAAGATCGATCACGTCCAGCTGATGAAGCACATCGACGGTCCGGACTTCCCGACCGGTGGTCAGCTGCTCAACAGCAAGGTCGAGCTTCGCCAGATCTACAAGGACGGCCAGGGCACGCTGCGCGTCCGCGGCGAGTACAAGCTCGAGGAGAAGAAGAAAGGCGGGACCGATATCGTCATCACGTCGATCCCGTACGCGATGACCAAGGCGTCGCTCGTCGAGAAGATCGCGGAAGTCATCATCTCGCGGAAGCTGCCCTACCTGGTCGACATCCGCGACGAGTCGACCGACGACGTGCGGATCGTCCTCGAGATCAAGAAGGAAGCCGACCCCGAGCTCGTGATGGCGTATCTGTTCAAGCAGACGCCGCTGCAGGCCAGCTTCCACGTCAACCTGACCTGTCTCGTGCCGTCGAGCCTGTCGGGCGCAGCCGCCGATGCGCCGCCGCAGCCGCGCCGGATGGGGATCAAGGAAGCGCTCGAGCATTTCCTCGACTTCCGCATCATCACGACGCAGCGCCGGTTCGAGTACCAGCTCAAGAAGCTGCGTGACCGGATCCACATCCTCGACGGCTACGTCACGATCTTCGACGCGCTCGACGAGCTGATCAAGATCATCCGCGCCAGCGACGGCAAGGAAGACGCCGCAAACAAGATCATCAAGCGGTTCAAGCTCGACGAGATCCAGACCGACGCGATCCTCGAGCTCAAGCTCTACAAGCTCGCGAAGCTCGAGATCAACGTGATCCGCGAGGAGCTCGAGGAGAAGGCCACCGAGGCCAAGCGGATCCAGAAGATCCTCAACAGCGACGAGAAGCTGCTCGACGTGGTGCGCGAGGATCTCGAGCTGGTCGCCAAGGAGTTCGGCACGCCGCGGCGGACCAAGACCGGTGGTGCAGCGGACGAGGTCACCTTCGACGCCGATGCGTTCATCGTCGACGAGGACGCGCACGTCGTGGTCACCCGCGACGGCTGGATCAAGCGCGTTCGCGAGCTCAAGGATCCGAACGCCACGCGGACGCGTGAAGGCGATGCGGTCGCGCACGTGCTCCCGGGCTCGACCAGACACCCCATCATCTTCTTCACGAACCGCGGCTCCGCGTACGTCATCAAGGTCAATGACATCGCACCGACCACCGGCTACGGCGATCCGGCGCAGAAGTACTTCAAGTTCGCGGACGGCGAGAAGATCGTCGCGGCGAGGACGCTCGATCCACGTGCGATGATCCCACCCACGCTGCTCGCGATGACGAAGCGCGGCTACGGTCTACGGTTCGCGAGCTCGGCCCACGCCGAGATCACGACGAAGGCGGGGCGGCGCTATGCGAAGCCGCAAGAGGGCGACGAGGTCCTCGGGGTGGTCGCGTGCAACGACGACGACACGGTCGTGGCTGCCACCCTCAACGGCTACGTCCTGCACTGCAAGGCTCACGAGATCGCGAAGCTCGAGAACCCGGGCCGCGGCGTCACCGTGATCAAGACCGCCGACGACGACCAGGTGATCGGGTTCATCGCCGGTCGCAAGGCGGACCAGCTCAAGCTCGAGACCGAGAAGAGCGGCAAGCCGTACACGCAGGTCGCCGATCCGAAGCAGGTCAAGTCGCGCGGCGGCAAGGGCCACCAGGTCGCGAAGCGCACGACGTTCGTCATCGCGCCGTCGCCCGTCACGATCCAGCCGCTCGCGAACGCCGAGGGTGGACAGGGAGTGAACTGAGATGGCGCAAGCGAAGTACACCGGCGAAGACATCCAGGTCCTCGAGGGCCTCGACCCCGTCCGCAAGCGGCCGGGCATGTACATCGGTGGCACCGGCAAGGACGGCTATCACCACCTCCTGTGGGAGGTCGTCGACAACTCGATCGACGAGGTGATCAACAAGCACGCGACCAAGGTCGAGGTCACGCTGCACAAGGACGGCAAGAGCGCCACGGTCGAGGACAACGGTCGCGGCATTCCCGTCGACACGATGCCGAAGTTCAAGAAGAGCGCCCTCGAGGTGATCTTCACGACCCTGCACTCGGGCGGCAAGTTCGAGCGCGGCAAGAGCTACCAGGTCTCCGGTGGTCTGCACGGAGTCGGTGCGGCCGTCGTCAACGCGCTGTCGAGCGAGATGACGGTCACCGTCAAGCGCGACGGCGAGCGGTACGAGATGCCGTTCGCTCGCGGTCACGCCACGGCCAAGCTCAAGAAGCTCGGCGGCGCGCGCGGCACGGGGACGACGATCACGTTCCATCCCGACGACGAGGTGTTCGGCGGCAAGCTCAAGTTCGACGCGGAGGTGATCGCGGAGCGCCTCGAGGCCAAGAGCTACCTCCACGGCGGCCTCGAGATCGTCCTCACCGACGAGACGGTGTCGCCGGCGAAGACAGTGACGTTCGTCCATCCGCAGGGCATCGCCGAGTACCTGCCAAAGCTCGTCTCCGATCGCAAGAAGGAGCCCGTGCCGCCGGGCGGCGCGGTGTTCTATCTCGAGAAGCGCGACGAGGATGCCAAGCTCGGCGTCGAGCTCGCGCTGCAGTGGACCGAGTCGCCCGACGATCTGATCAAGACGTACGTCAACAGCGTGCCGACTCCCGACGGCGGAACCCATGACACGGGCCTGCGCAGCGCGATCGTCAAGGCGGTCCGTAACTACATCGGCACGCACAAGCTCGATCCGAAGGGCGTGACGCTGACGGCCGAGGACATCCGCGAGGGTGTCGTCGCGGTGCTGTCGACCTACGTCCACGATCCACAGTTCCAGAGCCAGACCAAGAACCGCCTCAACAACCCCGAGGTCGCGGCACAGGTCGAGGGCCTCGTGCGTCCGGCGCTCGAGAACTATCTCAACGGCAACCCGAACTGGGCGCACGCCGTGATCGCGCGCTCGATCATCTCGGCGCGAGCCCGCGAGGCTTCGCGCGCCGCGCAGCAGGTCTCGCGCAAGTCGGCGGTCTCGCACCGCCTCAACCTGCCGGGCAAGCTCGCCGACTGCAGCTCGACGAACCCGGGTGACTCCGAGCTGTTCATCGTGGAGGGCGAGTCCGCAGGTGGCTCGGCCAAGCAGGGCCGCGATCGCAAGACGCAGGCGATCCTGCCGCTCAAGGGCAAGATCCTCAACGCGGAGCAGGCGAACAACCAGAAGCTGCTCGCGAACAAGGAGCTCCAGGACATCGTGTCCGCGCTCGGCTGCGGGATGGGCGAGGAGCTCGACCTCAGCAAGCTGCGCTACGACAAGGTCTTTCTCCTGATGGATGCCGACGCCGACGGTCATCACATCGCCACGCTGCTCCTGACGTTCTTCTATCGTCACATGCGCAAGCTGATCGACGCGGG
>JAYUYE010001224.1:0-6228 GCA_043752985.1 Myxococcales bacterium | reverse complement strand
GGCACACCACCTGTACCCTCAGCGCTTTGCCGCTGTGTTGGGCGTGAGGGTTCAGCAAATGGCATCAGTAGCAGTCACACGAGCGGAGCATCAGATCTTCACGAACGCGTGGCGCACGATGATCCCGTACGGTGCAGGCACAGCGAATGCTACAAGACAACAAGTCGAAAATGCGGCGAGCTTCATCTACGCTGCTCACCCAGCGCTTCTTCATGGTAAGGGATTGTAGCCTGTGCAGATCGTTCACCGATTGTCGTTTGCGTCCTCTTTGGAAATCCAAATTGAACTTGCTGCCGTTGGTGTCGAGGTAGCTGCAGAGGGGCCTGCGACTTTCGAAGTGGTGGAGTCGAATGCTCTATGGAAAAAGCTCGAGTTGTGGATTGAAGTACGTAAGCCGCTAGACATCATCACTACCGAATTCACGACAGACGAAGTCAGGGGGTCAGATTGGCTGGAGGTGGTTCCTCATTGGCACAACGGCTACCCGCAACCAGACCCCGACGTTTTCGGCTACCTAAATGTGACGTTCGATCAAGCAACAAGCTGCGACGATTGTGGGATCGGACTTACACAGGTGGCACCGTTCCGGATGCTCGGTGAGCCAAAGTGGGGACGCAGAAGTATTCTTCAGCTGAACTGGGTATTTGACGAGTTCTTCGTGACTCCAGATGTCTGGTCGCAAGTATTTAAGCCATTCGGTATTGATAGGTGGCCTGTGCTGAATGCGAATGGCAAAAGTCAGCTAGCCACGGTTGTGCAGTTGAAGGTCGATGGATTGGTTGGGATTCGTACAGACGAACTGGTCGCCAGCCAATGCGGAAAGTGTCAACGCGTCAAGTACCTGCCGCATGTCCGGGGCCCGTTTCCTGAGCTGTTGGAGAAACCTGAGTCCGGAATCACTAAGACTCGCGAATATTTTGGTAGTGGGGCAGCTGCCCATCGGCGGGTGCTGGTGTCGCAGGGGCTAAGGCGAGCGCTAGCAGACGCTCTTGTTCGCGGTTCGTCGTTCAGACCCGTTCGACAAGAAGTCGGAGACTGAAGTGCCGGCCTGCGGCGTGTCTTGAAAGTGAACGTTTGCGTTAAGGAACGCAGGCCCTCACTCCGGCCATTCGGAACTGCGCCGCAACCGACGGTTACCGCGTTAGGCGGTGACAGCACTCTGCGGATGACTTGCGTTGAGCGGCACGGCTCTGCCACTTCTCTGCCAGACCGTACGGAATCCAGAGGAAGGCCTCGTTACCAGGCGGAACACAAGTTGTTGAGAACGCAGCAAGGGCTCGTCATCAAATGTGTCCCCCGATAATTCGAAGCCCTCCTCCGGAGCCAACTAGGCGACTGATTCCGTTACGACTTCGCTCGCAGCCACCGCGGCCTTTGCCACGCCTTTGCCACGGATCGACCCACGGGCACCCAGCATCGCGAGGATCCGGCGATCAGGATCTTCGATGCCGCGTGCCGCCTCCAGGACGTGATCCGGGATGTCGCGGCGATGCGCCTCCGCCACGTGGACGTAGAGCATCGTCTCGTCGATCCGCTTGTGACCCAGCAAGGTTTGCAACCGCCACGGGTTCACGCCGAACAGTGCGGCGTGGGTTCCGAAGGCGTGACGCAGCGTGTGCCAGTAGCGGACCGGCAACCCGGCGCGCCGACAGATCCGAGCGATCACGTGATCGGTCTCTCCGTCCGGCTTCGGGGTGCCATCGAGATTGCGCACGACATACCCCTCGCGGATGGTCTCCATCCGGCGAAGCACGTCGTACAGCGCGCTCGTCATCGGCACCACGCGCCGCGTGCGGCCCTTCGGCGTCGTGGTGTCGCCGTTACAAGTCTGACGGTTCACCGTGATCGTCCTAGCGATCATGTCCACGTCCTCGCGCCACTTCAGCTCCTTCACCTCGCCGATGCGGAGCCCGGCCTCGCCGGCCAGACACACCGCGACGTGCCACACCTCGGCCTCGGCTTTCGCCGCTGCAACGAGGCGCGCGTACTGCTCGAAGTCCCACGCCACGATCTCGGGCCGCTCGACCTTGAACAGTCCCAGCTTCGGGACTTTCACGATCAACTCGCAGTCGAGTGCGTAGCGCAGTGCTTTCGACAGCACGAGGAGGATGTTGTTGATGCGTTTCTCCCCGAGCTTCTTCGCGAGGAGCCTTCCGCGAAATCGCGAAACCTCCCCCACGTCGATCTCGTTGAGCGGCATCGCACCAAACGCTGGCTTGAGATGGTTCTCGTAGATGATGTCCTTCGAACGCACCTCCGTCGGCTTGTTCTTGCGGGCAATCACCCACTCGTCCCAGAACCGTCCTTTGAACCATTCGCTGAACGTCGGGCACTCCTTTCGCGATGGCGCACGTTCCGGGTGCAGTGCGCGCTCGATGTGATCGCGCATCGCCTGCTCCGCTGCCATCTTGGTGTTGATGTGATTGGGCGCCGAGCCAGTGATGCGCTCGCGCGTTCCGTCCGGAAACTGGACGACGTGGCGATATCGCCAACGCCCGTCGGGTGTACGTCGAACCGGCATAGATCAGCCTTTCCGAGTCGACGTGGCCTTGCATAGTGACGAGTCCAACCATGACACGACCGCGCCTCGTCGGAAAAGCAATCGCTTGCCGAGCCGACGGTGCGGGATCACGCCGCGACCAGCAAAGTCGTACACGGTGTTTCGATCGACGCCGAGGAACGCGGCCACGTCGTCGGCCGTCATCACGTCGCTCGGTGAGTCGGCTGGCAGCGAGGCCGGCGGCGCGGCCGAGGTCTCGCCGCGCAACACACCCTGAACCGCCGCGACGACGCCGCGGAAGACCTCGACCGCAATGCGATCCATGAACTCGCGCGACTGAGCGATGACGGCCATCTGATCGTTCGCGACCAGTGCGTGGGCCGTGGAGGTGTCCTCGTGGTCGTTCTGCGCGCGTTTCGCGATGTTCGCTCTCACCCGTGTCACGACGCGAACCTCGCTTCGAGGCGACGGACGTGAAGCGCGAGCCACACCGCGATCGCCGCGGGCGGCTGAGGCAGGAGCTGTACGATCATCTCCCGGACATCCTCATCTGGAAAAGCGGCAACGGGAGGCAGCGTGACTCGGCGCGTGAGCTGCGCACTCACCGGCCCTTAGCGGTGCGCTGGCTTCAGCGCGCCGCGCGTCCGCCGAGTTGCGGTTGGCTTCGCTGATGCCTTGCTCTTCCTGGGACCGGGATTCACCACAACTGTTGGACCTCGGCCGCCCTGAGCGTTTTTGGTCCGAATGATGAGAGTCCCGCCCTTTGATTTGCGTTTGCGCAACGCTGCGCCGACATCCTGATACGAGATGCCGCCCTCTGCGACGCGCGCACCGCTAATCGGCTTTTCGTTCACCACCTTCCCCCACGCGCGCTCACGCGAGACGATGCAAATGCCGAAGCCAGGGGCCACGACCTGCAGCAGCTCTTCGAACTTCTCGATAGTCGGTACGGCTTCGCCCTGTTCGTATCTGGCGAACGCGTTTCGTGATGCTTTCCCCATGGCGAGGGCTACGTCTGCGAGCGACTTGCCGCTTTGTTCACGCAATCGCTGCAACACGAATGCGGCAAACGTGGCCGGTTCGTTAGCCTCAACTGCAACGCTTCCGTCGTCTCCGGGCGCACTAACCTGCACCTTGAAGCCCTTGTGGTCGACCAAGGTCTCGATGGCGTCGGCGAGCATCTCGGCTGCGTCCGCCTGTGACGTGCCCTGCGTGCAGACATCGATCGTTTCCGACTCCGCGAGCCAGTCGTTGCCGTCTTTCCAAATGCGACCGGTGATCATCATGATCGGCTCCCTTACTCCGCGGCCTGGCGGAGGATGCTTCGTGCGAGGTGTACTTTGATCTCCGTGTGACGGGGGATCACGATCTTCTTAGTTTTGTCCGGGTGGGACCAAAGGTCGTGTCTGCCGCCATGTTTGGCGAGAGTCCAGCCTAGGCCTCGTAGTGCAGTCTCGAGGTCCCGTCGCTTCACATAGTCACCGTACCCGTATAAGGGTACAGCGTCAACGCCCTGGTTTCGTGACCGGCCCCGAGTCTCGGACGCCCTGTGCTGGACCGGTCTCCCGTCTGCCGCATTCATCAGCGAGCCGAGATCTATCTGAGACGGGCCGGCAGCTCGCCGTGACGGTATAGAGTACTCAGCGTATGTGCCGGCAGCTGTTGATGGTGGCCGTGGCGCTAACGTTCGGCACAGCGTGTAAGGGTGACAAGTCCGCGGCGGCCGTCCCAACGTCCGAATCAACGGCTACCGCGAAGCCTGGGTCTGCGGTTGTCGCGGTCGAGGGCGCTGTCGCGAAGCGCGGATCCATTTGGCGCCCGGAGCGTGCGTTTCTCGGTGTGATCGCGCCCCCAGGCGCCGATACCTCGAAGCTCCAAGCACTCGCAGAGGCAACAGCAGAGCGCGAAGGGCTGACCGTAGCGTCGCAGCTCTGAGGCGCACGACGCAAGGCTCGCGCGCTTCTCCGCCTTTGCGACGGACACGCCCCAGGTGCGGTCGCACTCGAATGCCGCCTCGAGCGTGCGGCACGTCGCATCGCTGCTCTTCACGCGTTGGTGCAGCCGTGACCTTTGTCGGAACGGGCACCGACATGCGCGACGAGCTGCCCCTGTCGGAGGACGGAAAGACGCTAGGCTCGCTCGCGCTCAAGACCGTCAGCCCGGAGTAGCGTGATGCTCACTTCATCGTTCCGGTTCGACTGAGGCGCGCGCCACGTGCGAACGCGTCTCGGGTTCCGATCAGCGCCGTGTCGATGGTTCTCTGTTGAATCGACAGTGACGTCTGGGGATCGATCGCGAGCACCGCCTTCTGCGCGGACTCGTGTTCCTTGGCGGGACCGAGCGCTTCGAGCGCTGCCTCCAGCCCATCACGGATCCACTGACTCGCCCCGAACTGCAACGAATCGATCCGGCGGAGGCGAGCTGCGGAGAATCGCAGTCGGGTCACCGGTGGGTTCTTCGTGTCCTTGATGCCGGCCTGCTGCAGCACAGACGACATGGCGAGCAGCGCGTCCGCGGCCGCGATCCGGCGCTCGGTCCAGCCGCTCGTCTTGAATCGCTCGATCGCCGCTGTCACATCTGCCAGGTCGGCTCGTGGCCGCGGGCGATGCGCGGCCGATGCAGCCGCGATCTCGGCGATCTCGAACGGCGGCGTGACCCCTTGTGCCAGGTAAAACGCAGAGGTGATCAGCCGCAGCGCATCACCGACATGGGTTCGGAGCGGCGGATCAGGATCCTTCGTCTCGTACGAGACCAGATCGTCGAGCGCGACCATCGCTTGCTGAAACTCGAGCTCGAGCCGCGGACGCTCGTGCTCGAGCAGCATCGTGAGCACCGCGCGCATGGCACGCTCGGTATCCTCGGCATCCCCCTCGATCGCCGCGACGACCGCTCTGTGAGCGCCGAACACGGATTGCGGATACGCGCGTAGCACGGGCTCGAGCGCACGCAGTGCGTCTTTCGCATCCCCGGAGCCCGCCTCGCCTGCACCGGCAAGTGGCTCGACAGCCGCCGCCAAGGCCTTCAACTCCTTCGACAGCACGGGCCTCGCCGGAGCCCGTTCCCGCGTGGCCACGCGCGGTGCAGGGTCAGGGAGCGATCCCGTGCGACACGATGCGAGGGCGAGCACCAAGAGCATGAGACGCGTCATGCTCTGGAGCTTTTGCAATCATCAGACCGGCCGCCCGTGCGCGCCAAGCCGATCTCGTTCCGCATCGCAGCCGAGGAGCCGGACTACTTCGTGGTGGCGGTGAGCAACCTCGATCCCGGATGTCTCGAGTCCACTGGGTCGCGAAGCGAACCAAGCTCGCCACGATGGGCGAGGAAGACCACCTGAAATACCGCCCGCGAGGGCCCAAGTAACAGCGCTGCGCTGCTACTGCCCAGACTTCTTCCGGCGCCGCTTGAGGAGCTTGCGGTTGGCGCGCTCGCGCTGGCGATCGTAGGACTTCTGCTGGGTGGCCGTAGCGGGGTCGAGGTCCGGCGTGGCGACGGTGCGTTTGGTGAACTGGCGTTTGCTCACAAGGCTGGCAAGGTACCAGATCGTCACGGGCGACGAGACCAAGAGTCGGAGGCTATCGCCTACTTCTTGACCGCTCGGATCAGCTCGCTTCGCTCGGAGGGCTCTCGCATCGCCACAGTCTCGGCGCCCGAACCTGGGCGCAGCCATGTGTGGTTCACACAGCGCTTACGCACGAACGATGAAATCGAGGACGTCATCCTGATCGAGG
>JAYUYE010001223.1:0-2449 GCA_043752985.1 Myxococcales bacterium | reverse complement strand
ACGCCGTGAGCTCTTCGGCCTTGCAGGGCGGCTTCGTCAGCTTGCGAACGAGCTTGCTGCGCTTGCCGGTGTCGCCTTCGTAGATGGTCATCGTCGAGAAGCCCTGCTCGGCCACCGCGACGCGAGTCTTGTCGAGGATCGAGAACGAGCCGCCGATCGTTGAGGCTGGCTTCGTGGTGCCGATCGCCTCGATCGCGCCGACCGGCGTGCCGTCGGTCTTGAACGCGAACACCGCACCGGCCGAGGCCTCGATGTACAGCATGTCGCCGACCCAGTGGACGGCCGTCGGAGTCCCCGTGACGCCCTTCTCTCCACGGATGGGAAACGTCTTCTCGTGCACCTTCGAGGCGGCATCGTAGAGGTGGAGGTCATCACCGACGACGACCGCGACCTTTGCGCCATCGGGGTGCCACGTCATGTGAACGACGCCGTCGCCCGGAAGCTTGGTGTCCTTCGGCAGGCAGTAGCCCCGCGCGCAGCGATCGTCGAGCTTGACCGCGATGCCGCGGCCCGGAATCGGCGCAGCCGGGATGTACTCCAGACCGATCGGCGATGCCTTGAGGTCGACCTTCCAGCACGCGACAGGACCGAGCAGGCGGTCCGGTTCGACGTCGATCGCGCAGACCACGAGCTCGCTATTGATCGCGGCGACCTCGAGGCGCGGAGCACCGGCCTCCTTGAGTGACTGCGGCAAGCAGGAGCTGCCGTCGGGGATCAGCGCATGCGCTGCTGCGATCCGCTGGGTCTCGCGATCCTCGTCGGTCTCCTTCCTGGGACTGATCTTCGGCTCCTTCGTCGCGACAGGCTTCTTCACGTCCTTCTTGTCACCACCACCACCACAGGCTGCCAGCAGAAGAACAGTAGCAATCGTCAAGGGATGCCGAACCATGCGTTCGTTTGTACGATCGCTACCCACCTGATACAAGGAGACGTGGCGCGGACGTCTTCGATCGAGCGGAACACGAAGGAGACGCAGATCCAGATTGATCTGGCTCTGGACGGGACCGGGGTCCGTGGGATCCACACGCCGATCCCATTTCTGACCCACATGCTCGACGCATTCGCTCGCCATGGCGTGTTCGACCTCACGCTGAAGGCGACCGGTGACATCGAGATCGACGGCCATCACACCGTCGAGGACACCGGGCTCGTGCTCGGCACCGCGTTCGAGCAGGCGCTCGGCGACCGCGCCGGCATCACCCGGTACGGCTCCGCGACCCTGCCGATGGACGAGGTCCTCGTCACCGTCGCCGTCGACTTCTGCGGGCGACCGGCGTTCGTCTGGAAGGTCGCAGGCCTCGACGGCAAGTGGATCGGCGACTTCGACTGCGAGCTCGCGAAGGAGTTCTTCGCGGCGTTCGCGACGCGTGCACAGTGCAACCTCCACGTGCTGCTGCACTACGGGGGAAACGCCCACCACACGATCGAGTGCATCTTCAAGGCCTTCGCCCGCGCGTGCGATATGGCGACGCGGATCGACCCGCGCCTCGGAGGTGCCGTGCCGTCGACCAAGGGTACGCTGATCGCGTGATCGCGATCGTCGACGTTTGCTCGGGCAACCTGCGCTCGGTCGAACGTGCGCTCGCGCAGGCCGGCGGCGATGTCGTCGTCACGCGCGATCCGGACGTCGTGCGGCGCGCCGACAAGATCGTCGTTCCCGGCCAGGGCGCGTTCGGCGTGTTCATGCGCGGCCTGGTCGAGCGCGGCCTCGGCGATGCGCTGCGCGAGGCGATTGCCAGCGGCCGGCCGTACCTCGGCATCTGCCTCGGCATGCAGATCTTGTTCGACGACAGCGAGGAGCAGGGTCCGGTCGCCGGGCTCGGCGTTGTTCGCGGGCACGTCATCAAGCTCGTTCCCGGAGTGCCGGGGCTCAAGGTCCCGCACATCGGATGGAACCGTTGCCGGCAGCTCCGCGCAGACCCGGTGCTCACCGGCATCGAGGACGGCACGCACTTCTACTTCACGCACTCTTATCACGCGGTGCCGGATGACCCCGCGCTGCTCGCGCTCGCCGCCGAGCACGGGATCGGGATCACCGCCGCGATCCGGGCGGACAACGTGTTCGCGTGTCAGTTCCATCCGGAGAAGAGTCAGTCTGTCGGGCTCCGCCTGCTCGAGAATTTTGTGGCCACATGAAGCTGTTTCCCGCGATCGATCTCCTCGGTGGTAAGGCCGTTCGTCTCGAGGAAGGCGACCGCAGGCGCGCGACCGTGTTCCACGACGATCCGGTGCAGCTCGTCGCGACGCTCGCGCATGACGGCGCGGATCGGCTGCATGTCGTGGATCTCGACGGTGCGTTCGGCGAGCCGCGCCAGCTCGAGCTCGTGCGCGCGATCGTCGCCGCGTCGTCGATCCCGGTCGAGGTCGGCGGCGGCATCCGCGACCGGCTCGCGATCGAGAGCGTGCTCGAACTCGGTGCAGCGTTCATCGTGCTCGGCACCGCGGCGGT
>JAYUYE010001222.1:0-2449 GCA_043752985.1 Myxococcales bacterium | reverse complement strand
ATCGCGATCAGGCGATCGATCAGCTGTGGGTCATGGCGCCCGGAGCCGAGCGCGATCGCGCACGCGGCGCCATCGCGGCGGCCATTGCCCGCCGGATCTCTGATGCAATCGAGGAAGACCGGCCGTTTGCCGCGGCGCAGCTCCTCGATCAGCTGACCTGGATGTGGCAGCTCGATGCGGCCACGGTCGGCCGCGGGCTCGCAGCGCATGCGGACCTGCTCGCGAACCTGCGCGCGATGTTCGCCAAGTCGGGCGCGCTCGAGCCCGCGATCCAGACGCTCGTGCTGCTCGCCGAAGTCGAGCCGGCGCGCCGCGCGCTCCACCTCACCGAGGTCGACGAGATCCTCGCGTTCGCCGATGATCTCGCGATCGCCGACAACGGGCCGAACGCCGGCCGCGCGCAACCGCTCGCGCTGCTCCAGCCCACCGCGCTCGCGCTCCCCCTGCCCTGGCTGGTCAATCGCTACGTGCAGCTGCTCTCGGAGCGGCAGCTCGTGATCAGCGGACTGATCGACAAGCAGGGTGCCTCGATGGAGCTCGTGCGCGCGCACCACGACATTCTGTCGACGTCGCGGCGGATCGCGAATGTTCTCGCCCGCGCAGGACGGACCACGGAGATCCATGCGCACCTGACGCGACTGCGCGGCAACTTCGGGCTCGATCGCGAGCTCGCGGCGCGCGCCGAGGTCGTCGCCGAAAATCCGACCGCGGAAGCATACGTCGCGCTCGCAGCGACGCTGCGCAACCACGAACAGACCGCGGATCCGGCGGCAGCGCTGGCGGTCGATCTCGCCGGGCTCGCGAAGCATCCCAAGAGCGTCGAGCTGCTGGTCTCGGCGGGCAACGACGCGCGCGTGCTCGGCCGGGTAGAGCAGGCGATCGTCTTGTTCGAGACCGCGCTAGCCGGTACCTCCGAGGTGGACACCACCACGGCGCTGCGGCTGGGCCGGTTGTACGGCGATCGGATCGGCAGGCTCGCCACCGCGGGGCGGCCAACCGCCGCGCAAGAAGCGTGGCGCGATGTGCTCGCGTTCACCAGCAAGGAAGCGCGCCAGAACCCCCACACGGTGTGGCAGCAGACCGCCGCGATCGCAGAGTCTGCACTCGGTCGTGGGCTGGCGAGCCAGGGCCTCGTCGCCGATGCGAAGGTCTCGCTCGCTGCATCCCTCGAGCGCGCGCCTTCGATCGATGCGTACGAGACGCTGACGATGATCGAGGTGCAGACAGATCGGTTCGCCGCGGCGCAGCAGTGGGCGACGACCGGGATGGCGCTCCTCAGCGAGGCGACGACCGGCGATCGCTACCGCCGCGCGAAGCTCGAGCGGCTGTCGGGCGATGCGCTGCGCGGCCAGGGCCGGTTCCCCGACGCGGCGACCCACTACCTCAATGCGCTCCGCTCGTGGGCCTCGCTCGGCGAGACCAAGGATCTGCCGCGCACGATTGCCGCGGAGCGCGCACTCGATGTGGGCCGCGTGATGTGGTGGCTCGGCAAGTTCGCCTCGGACAAGCCGAGGGAGACCGCGGAGCACGCGGAGAAGGCGATCGACAGCGTGATCGATGCGGTCGAGATGGCTCCGGACTCTCCGACGATCTCGGCGGGCGCCGTCTCGTTCCTGATCGAGGCAGATCGGTACCGCGATGCCGTCGAGACCTACCACCGCGGACTCGGTGCCGGCGTGAGCGACTTCTACAAGGTGTACATGACGCTGTGGATCGCAGGCGAGGCCAAGCGCCGCGGCGAGCCTCTCGATCGCCTGGCCGCGGAGTACCTCGCGAGCCGCCATGGTGACACCTGGTACGAGCAACTCGCACGCACCGCGACGGGCCGGATGTCGTTCGACGCGCTGCGAGCTGCTGCAACCACGGGACCTCGGCGCGCCGAGCTCGCGTTCTACGGCGCGGTCCTCGGCTTCCACCCCGACGCGGCGACGCCGGCCGGGCGCAAGAAGCTGCTCGAGCAGGTGGTCGAAGCGCAGGTCGTGCTCGACGCCGAGTACGACCTTGCACGCGCGTACCTCGCGACGCCTGCGCCCGCGGCGCCCGAGCCATGACGGATCTGCGCGCACTCGGCCAGCGGCTCGTCTCTGCCGGCCTGACCCCGCGTGCGCTTGCGGCTTGGTCGGGCACGGATCGCATCGCGTCGCTGCCGTGGAAGGTTCCCGGACTGTCGGCGCGCGACCCGGTGCCGGCCGCCGCCGCCCTCGCTCTGCTCGTCGCGGGTGCCGAGCTACCGCTCGACCGCGTGCGCCGGCTGCCGCTCGACGAGCTGGTCGCGGCGGGCCTCGTCGAGCACGTCGAGGATCGCGTCCGCGCACGGGTTGCCGTCGTCCCGCTGGTCGCGTCGCTGCTGGTCTGCGATCGCGCCGAGAGCGATGACGGTGTCGAGCTCGTGTGTTGGCCCGACGACTCGAGCCAGCACCTCGCCAGCGCCTTGCCACCGGGGCGCCGC
>JAYUYE010001221.1:0-2452 GCA_043752985.1 Myxococcales bacterium | reverse complement strand
CGGACGGAAACCGCCGCCGCGGATCTTTGGCCATCGCGACTGCAAGAACGTCCTCGATCTGGGTCGAGACCCGACCGAGCAGGCCCGGGCGAACCGGTGGCGAGTGGACGACCTGGTAGATCAGCTCCGAGAGGTCCTTGCCCTTGAAAGGCGAGCGGCCCGTGAGACAGCGATAGGCGATGGCGCCGAGCGCATAAACATCGGCGAGATGCGTGACCTTCCCGCCCATCGCCTGCTCGGGCGCCATGTACTGCGGCGTGCCGACGACACCTTCCCCGGTGAGCGTGCCTTCGCTACCGACGAGCTTCGAGACGCCGAAGTCGAGAATCTTCCAGGTCGTGCCCTCGTGGAAGAACAGGTTGTGCGGCTTGAGATCGCGATGCACGACGCCAGCAGTTCGCGCGACCTCGAGCCCGCGCGCGATCTGGTCGAGCAGCACGACCAGCTCGTCGGACGGCATGCGGGGTTCGTTGCGCAGCCGCGTCGCGAGGTCGAGCCCGTACAGCCGCTCCATCGCGATGTACGGCACCGGTGCGTCGGGCGGTGACAGCTCGAGCACGCGCACGATGTGCGGAGACACCAGGCGCGCGGCGACCGACATCTCGCGATGAAACCGATCGATCAGCGAGCTGCTCGACGCCGCCTTCTGGTTGAGCAACTTGATCGCGATCGAACGGCCGTCGGACCCCATCGCCTCGTAGACGTCGCCCATCGCACCGCGTCCGAGGACGATACCGATCTTGAACGAGCCCATCACCTGACCGGTCCAGCGGCCCTCGTCGGCGGACTGCTGGCGGACGGCGTCGTCCTTGACCTCGGCAAGCGCCTGCTGCTGATCGCCGATCACCTGCATCGCGTTCTGCAGCTCGGCGACAGCTTCGGTGTTCGTGCGACGCGCCCAGCGTCCGAGCATGTAGCTCGCGACCTGGACGCCGAGCACGAGGAACTCGGCGATGATCAGCTGAAGCTGCTCGGCCATAACACTCGACAGGAGGCCGACATCTCTCGTCCATCCCGCGATGATCGCGAACGCGAGCGCGGCGTGCCCACCGATGCAGATGCCAGCGACCGTCAGCGAGATCCACCGGCTGCGTCCGAGCGCGATGAAGAGGATCCCGAGGACCGAGATCATGACGACCGCGGAGAACGGGCCGAAGTAGTAGAGCATCGGCAACACGCCGGCGGTGGTCGCGATGATCCACAGCACGCCGACGGGCTTGGGCTGCCAGCGCTCGGGCGTGCCCGAGAGCCAGACCAGGCCGACGTTCCCGAGCGACATCACGCCGGCGCCTGCCCAGAACAGATCGCGCGCGAGCGGATCGCCGCCGAGCAGTAGCGACAGCCCGATCGCGAGCAGCGGCGCCAGGATTCCGAACATGTGGAACACCCGCATCCGCGGCATGTCCGCACGGTCGAGCGCCTGCGCGGCGGTCGGTCTGTGGCCCTTCGAGGCGGTCGTCCAGCCCGTGGGCCTGACCTCGCGACCACCCGGCGCCGCCTGCGAGCCCGCTGCGACCTCGGCCATCGCGCGCGGCGACGCGGCCTCGGTCCCGGCTTCCTCCTCGGGTTCCGGTGGAACGACCTGGGTCAGAGTGTCCACCCCCCGAACGATAGCGCGGCCACCGCCGAGAGACTTCCAAAATGGGCCCAGCTAACGCGGGCCTACAGTTCGCTGGTCGATCCGCCACGCCGCCCGGTCTCGCTCGACGTCGGGGTGAGTTACCCGGCGAAACCGACGTAGATGTGCTGCACGTCGTCGTCCTCGTCGAGATCAGCGAGGAACTGCTCGACCTCGGCGCGCGCAGCGGGGTCCTCGAGCCGCGTCGGGTTCTTCGGCCGCCAGCCGAGCCGCATCGTCGCCACCGTCCACCCGAGGCCCGACAGCGCCTTGCTCACGGCGTCGAGATCCGTGGGCTCCGTGTAGAACCGGTGGCCGCCCTCGCCGTCGGACTCGACCTCCTGCGCACCGGCCTCGATCGCGGCCTCTTCGAAATCCGCGCCCTCGGGCGGGGTCGCGTCGACGAGACCGACGTGAGCGAAGTCCCACGACACCGAGCCCGTGTTGCCGAGCTGACCCTTGCGGAACAGCACGCGCACCGTGGTCGCGGTGCGGTTCTTGTTATCGGTCAAGCACTCGACGATCACCGGCACGCGATGCGGAGCAAACCCTTCGTAGGTCACGGTCTCGTACGTGACCGTTTCATCGAGCAGGCCCGCACCCTTCTTGATCGCGCGATCGAGCGTGTCCTTCGGCATGGATGCGCGCTTCGCCGATTCGACCGCGGCGCGCAGGCGAGCGTTCATCGAGGGATCCGCGCCGGTCTTCGCGGCGATCATGATCTCCTTTGCGAGCTTGCTGAAGACCTTGCCCTTGGCCTGCGCCGAAGCCGCTTTGCCCTTGGCCTTCCATTGTGCGCCCATGCCGCGCTTCTATCACTTTGACGCACTGCGC
>JAYUYE010001220.1:0-6249 GCA_043752985.1 Myxococcales bacterium | reverse complement strand
TCCCGCTCACCGACTCGGTGAGTGGACGCTCCAAGTCCGAGCGCGGCATGATCCGCTACGCCTTCACGCAGAGCGGCGAGCGCACGCTCCGCATCGTCAGCCGCAACGCCTCCAACGTCGTCATCGGTACCGAGACCCGTACCCTTCACGTTCGTTAGCGCTATAAGGCCGCGTGGCCAAGCAGCAGCACGACGCGCGCACCGACCCCGAGGTCCCGAAGGGAATGTCGATCGAGCTGCTCAAGGATCTTCACCTCCTCACCCGCGATGGTCAGCTCAACGCGGACGCTCGCCGCAAGCTCAAGCAGATCCGTCACCTCGTCGGTCTTCTCAAGCCCGCCCTCGATGACTCCCTGGCCCGGTCCACCGATCCGCTCGTTGTCGATTGCGGCGCCGGCAAGAGCTACCTTGGCGCACTGCTCTACGAGCTGGTGCTCGGCCCGGCCGGACGCGGCTCGCTCGTGG
The DNA here is from genome assembly GCA_043752985.1 of Myxococcales bacterium. Lineage (GTDB taxonomy): Bacteria > Myxococcota_A > Polyangia > Haliangiales > Haliangiaceae > JABFXX01. The sequence continues at coordinate 5,785 of JAYUYE010001220.1, read as the reverse complement.
CGATCGAAGCGCGCCCCGAGCTCTCGGAGCAAGCTGCCGCCCGCGCCACGCGGTTTGGCCAGGATCGATTCCGCGTCGCGACGGGCGCGATCGCAACCGCCGCCCTGCCCGGTCGACCGAGCGTGGTCACCGCCCTGCACGCCTGCGATACCGCCACCGATGACGCCCTCGCGCTCGCGATCGCGACCAACGCCGACCACGTCGCCGTGGTTCCGTGCTGCCAGGCCGAGGTCGCGCGCCAGCTCGAATCGTCGAAGCCGAGCGACGCCGCGACCGCCGCACTGTTCGCGCATCCGCTCCACCGCCGCGAGCTCGGCTCGCACATCACCAACGTGGTGCGCGGTCTCGCGCTCGAGGCCCACGGCTACAAGGTGACCGTCACCGAGCTCGTCGGCTGGGAGCACTCCGCGAAGAACGAGCTGATCCTCGGCAAGCGCGCGCACCGGTACGATGCGGGCGCCCGCGCGAAGCTTCGCGCCGTGCTCGATCGATTCGGCATCGAGCCCGCGATCGTCCGCGAGCTCACCGCCCGCAATCTCGATCCGCGCGCAGAGATTGCTGCCAGCTAGCGACCGAGCTCACTGCGGCGTCGGCACCCACCACCGGATCACCGGTGCATCGACCGCGAGCGACACCCGCATCACTGCGCGCATCGGCTCGCCGAGCACCCACGAGTAGACCACACCGGAGTAGAAGCCCCACTTGCGCGCGTCGAGCGTCAGCCCGCCGACCACGCACGCTGCCGACGACGAGATCGCGAACCCATCATCATCCTCGAGCTCGACCACCACGCGTTGCCGCGGATCGCGACACCGCAGCGGATCCCATGCCGTCACCACGCGTGCGGCAGGTGGTGTCGGGTCCCCGGGCAGCTCGTCGAGGCATCCGGTGACCACGCAGAGCACGACACTGAAAGCGAAACGCATGCCCGCCGCCTTCGCACGCGACGTGCCGCGCTAGCTCGTTGAAATCATATTCGCGTCGCGTCCGTGTCCGGCCGCGCACCGGACGGGCGGTCCAGCCGGCGGCCGCGTATGCTCCGCGCCATGCTGCGCAGTCTGTTGCTGGTGCTCGCGGTCGGTTGCTCGTCCCCTGGCCCGAAAACGTCGGTGATCATCTCCGACAATGCGCCCCTACAGTTTGCGGATCTCGCGCCGTTCGTCGCGAACCACATCTACGAGGTCGACCCCGCAGAGGGCGTGTCCGCCGGTCTTCACAAGTATGACGGCCTGCTTCCCGATCTGACGCCAGCCGGTATCGCCGATCAGGTCAAGCTCCTCGAGCGCGACCGCGATGCCCTGCTCCGGTTCGACACCGCGCAGATGACGCCGGCGCAGCACGTCGAACGCGACGTTCTCCTGGTCGAGCTGCGCAGCCGACTGTTCCGGCTCGTCGATCTCGACGTCTACCGCACCAACCCGATGAGCTACCTGTCGAAGCTCAACCTCGACGCGTACATCATCCGTGACTACGCGCCCGCCCAAACGCGCGCCGCCGCCGTGACCAAGATGTGCGCTGCGCTCCCCGCGTTTCTCGCCCAGGCGCGCACGAATCTCGTGTCGCCGATGCCGCGGCCGTGGCTCGACACCGCCGTGCTCCAGACCAAGGGCCACCTCGAGTTCGCCGACAAGGATGTCCGTACGGCGTTCTCTACGGTCACCGAGCCGCTCGCGAACAGGGCCGAGATCGACTCCTCGCTCGACACCTGCAAGGCCGCGCTCGTCGAGCACGTCGCGTGGCTGACGAAGCAGCAGCCGACCGGCACGCAGAGCTTTGCGCTCGGCACCGACAAGTTCCTCCGCATGCTCGCCGAGACCCAGGGCATCGAGATGGATCTCGGCCGGCTGACCGCAATCGCCGAGGCCGACCTCCGCCGAAACCTCGCCGCGCTCGACGAGGCCGCGCAAGCGATCGATCCGAAGCGCAGCACCAAAGAAGTCGTCAACGCGATGGCCGCGGATCGTCCGACGCCCGCCACCGTGCTCGCCCTGGCGACCCAGCAGACGCAGGCGGCGCGCCAGTTCATCCTCGACAATCAGATCGTCTCGATCCCGAGCGACGAGCTCGCCCTCGTCCGCGAGACGCCACCGTTCCAGCGCTGGAACTCCGCGTTCCTCGACACCCCGGGACCATTCGAGACCCAGAAGCTGCCGAGCTTCTATTACATCTCCCCGCCCGACCCGACGTGGCCCGAGGCCGAGCAGCTCGCGTACCTGCCGCCCACCGCCGACCTCCTGTTCACGACGATTCACGAGGTCTATCCCGGCCACTTCCTCCACCGCCTCCACATCCGCAAGAACCCGTCGAAGATCTTGCAGTCGTTCTGCACCTACTCGAGCTCCGAGGGGTGGGCGCACTATGTCGAGGAGATGATGTTCGACGCCGGCATCGCCGGTCAGACGCCCCAGACGCGAATCGGCATGCTCAAGGAGGCGCTGCTCCGCAACGCACGGTTCGTCGCGACCATCGGCTTGCACACCGGTGGCATGACCGTCGAGCAAGCGACCCAGCTGTTCGCCGACAAGGGTTTCGTCGACGCGGGCAATGCGCGCCAGCAAGCGGTGCGCGGAACGTTTGACCCGATGTACCTCGCGTACACCGTCGGCAAGCTGATGTTTCGCAACCTGCGCGTCGAGTGGATGAGGGCGAATCCAGGCAAGACGCTCAAAGACTTCCACGACACCGTCCTGTCGTACGCGTGCGCCCCGGTTCCGGTGGTTCGTCGCGCGATGCTCGGCCCGACGGCCGGAACCCCGCTGTAGGCAGAGTCTGGCAACCAGGCCACCTTCTTCGCGGTCCCACGCTCCAAGCGTCGTGCGGTTCGCGTTTCTGTTCATCCTCGCCGCCGCGTGCGGTTCCGACCGTGCGCGCCCGCTGCCTCCAACGCAGCCGGCCGCCGGGCAGATCCGCGTGATGAGCTACAACGTGAACTTCGGGATCGCGGGCGATCCTCCATCGATCGCCGCGCTCGCCGCTGCGAACCCCGACATCGTCGTGCTCCAGGAGACCAACGAGGTCTGGGAGCAGGCGCTCGTCGACTCACTCGGCACGCGGTTCCCGCACCGCCGGTTCCGCTCTCCGCCGGGCTGGCCCGCGAGTGGGTTCGGCATCCTTTCGCGGTTTCCAATCGTCCAGCTCGACGAGCTCCCCGCCGTGGCCGGCCCGTTCATCGCGTGGCGGATCGTGCTCGATACGCCGCTCGGTCGGATCCAGATCCTCAACCTCCACCTCCGCCCACCGATGAGCGACGGCGGCAGCTGGGTCGTCGGTTACTGGTCGACCCGCGACGTCCGGCTCTCCGAGCTCCAGTACCACCTCGAGTCCCTCGACCCGACGCTGCCGACGCTGATCGCCGGTGACTTTAACGAGGAAGGCAACGGCCTCGCGGTCCGTCACCTCACCGATCGCGGCTTTGCCGACGCGATCGCCACCCATCGCGGCGACGATCCGACCTGGTCATGGCCGGTCAGCGGCGGGATCACGCTGCGGTTCCAGCTCGACCACCTGCTTCACGACGTTCACTTCGTCGCCGTTGCGGCGGAGATCGTCGAGGGCGGTCGCTCCGACCACAAGCCAATCTGGGCTGACCTCGAGCGAATTATTCCGTAGGCTCCTGTCATGGCCAGAGCGAAGACCACGCGAGCCCGCCCCGGCGATCACGGTCCGGTATCGGCCGAGCAAGCCATCGCGATCGATGCCGAGGCGCGGCGGGCGGGGATCCCGATTCCCGAGAAGCACACCGGCGTCGACACGACGAAGAAAAAGGCGCGTCGCGATCGTGCCGCGGCCGCTCGCCGCAAGAAGCCGGATCCTCGACGGGCGAAGGCGACGAAGAAGGTGCTGGAGCGTCGAGCTTCGCGCATCAAGCGGCGCTGACGTTCACGCCGTGAGCTCGCCAAGAGCGGCCGCGAGCTGAACGATCGTGTGCGGCTTGGGCAGATATCCGCGAACTCCGAGATCGAGGATGGATTGGACTTCCTCGTTGACGGTGTAGCCCGACACCAGCAGCACGGGGACCTCGGCATCGACCTCGCGCAGCGCCAGATACGTCACGCAACCACTCATCCCCGGCATCACCATGTCGAGCACCACGCCGTCGATCGCCGCGCCGCGCTCGCGATAAATCTCGACCGCCTCGGCGCCGCCAGCCGCCTCGATCGTCGAGTACCCGAGGCCCTCGATCGTGCGAATCAGCGCGCCACGGACGATCGCATCGTCGTCGACCACGAGCACGATGCCCGTCCCATGCTGTGGCGCTCGAACTTGTTTCGGAGCGATCGGATCGGCAGGCCGCGTCGCTGCGGGCAGCATCACGCGGAACGTCGTACCGCGACCCTCGAGCCCCTGGTCGATCTCGATCGTGCCCTTGTGGAGCTCGACGATGCCGTACACCGTCGCCAGCCCGAGACCCGTCCCGCGATCAGGCCCCTTGATCTTGGTCGTGAAGTACGGCTCGAACACACGGTCGCGCATCTCCGGGGGGATGCCCGGTCCATCATCACTGACCTCGAGCACCACGTACGCCCCCGCCTCGAGGTCAGCATCGTGCGTTCGCACGACGATTCGACCCGCGCTCTTCACCGCGTCGCGCGCATTGCCGACGAGATTCATGATCACCTGCTCGAGCTGCGACTGATCGCCGATCACGACGCCGCGATCGCGCGCGGCCAGCTCGATCTCGATCTCCGCGCCCGCTGCCGTCCGTCGCAGCATCTCCGCCATCGACGCGACGACATCCGACAGCCCGACCGCGAGCGACCTGTGCTTGCCGCGCCGCGCGAACCCGAGCAGCGACCGGGTCAATGCCGCCGACCGCTCGGTGATGTCGTCGATCAACGCGAGCGATGCCTGGCGCCGCGGATCCTTCTCCTCGGTCGCGAGATCCGACGCGATCAGCTTCACGCCGAAGATCAGATTGTTGAAGTCATGTGCGATGCCACCGGCCAGTGTTCCGATCGCCTCGAGCCGCTGCGCACGGGCAAGCCGCTGCTCGCTCTCTACCTTCGCTCGCTCCGCCTCGACCTCGCGCGTGATGTCGAAGAACGCGATGATCACGTGCGTGATCACCTCGCCCGACGGATCGAACACGGGCCGCCCGAACGCCCGCACATCGACCTGCGTCCCGTCCGGTCGGCGGATCGTGATGTCGTCGACGACGACCACCACCTTCTCGCGCAAGGCGCGCACGAACGGCAGCCGGTCCTCCGGATACAGTCCGCCGCCGCGCTGGTAGATGCCGTACGGCGTCGCGTAGTTGCCGACGTGCACCTCGATGAGGCCCGTCCCCATGATCAACGCGAACGTCTTGTTCGCGTAGACCTCTTCACCGCCCGGAGCTCGAGCGACCCAGATACCGACAGGGAGATCCTCCCCGACGGCCATGATGATGTCGTGGTCGGAGGGTACTACTGCCATCGAAAGCGGCGACGGTACCCTACTTGCCGACGCGGGTCAGGAGCTTCGCCATGTCGTCCGCATGCTCCTCCTCGCGTGCCAGTAGATCCTCCATCATCCGGCGAGTCGTCGGATCGTCGTTCGCAAGCCACCGGATGATCTCGGAGTACGTCGCGACCGCGATCCGTTCGGAGATCAGATCCTCCTGGATCATCTCCTGCAGCGTCTCCGCGGTTCCGTACTGCGCGTGGCTCCGCGTCGCCAGTCCTTCGGGATTCAGGTTCGGCACACCTCCGAGCTCGGTGATCCGCTTGGCGACGCGATCGGCATGCTGCTGTTCATCATTGGCGTGCTCGAGGAACTCCGCCTCGACTCCAGACCCATCGATGCC
>JAYUYE010001219.1:0-6254 GCA_043752985.1 Myxococcales bacterium | reverse complement strand
CATGTTCGACGAGCTACTCGACCCGCGGATCGAGGAGCTGACCGAGATCCTCGATCCGGATACGGGTGAAGGCACCGATACATTCTCGGGCTCGATCGCGAACACGCAGCCAGTCAAGCTCGAGTGCGAGAGCGTCGCGGGCGGCTTCGTCGAGGTTCCCTACGACGGCTACTACTCGCCAGCCGGTAACGCGGTGACCTGGCCGCTCGGCCCGGCCCTCGTGATCAAGCCCGACGAGCCGCGCGCGATCGCAACGAACAAGATGTGCCGCATCACGCTGCGCGCAAACATCACGGACAAGAACGGCAACGCGGTCCCCGAGGATCAGCGCGGACCGTACCCGTTCAAGATCGCGCCAATCATGCCGATCGCGATCGATCCTCCCGACGACCCGGATGGCGCGTCCCCGATCAACGCGCTCCAAATCTACTTCGACAACGTCTACGTCCAGTTCAACACGTCGATCGACCCCGCGTCGATCTGCGACGAGGGCACGCCCGTTCTGCCGGCGACCACCGGCACCGAGTGCGAGTTCGAGATCGTTCCCGAGACCGAAGGCGTCTGCAGCATCGGCAACGAGTACTGCATCATCGGCGGTCCGGCATGTCCGGCCGGCAGCGGTGTCTGCGAGAAGGCCGGCTATTACGGGTACGCGATCAGCGAGACGGAGACGGGCTGGGGCCCGGTCGCTCCGGTGCAGACCGACAAGTCGTACACGTTCCAGTTCAAGCAGGGCACCAAGCTCAAGGATCGCTGCGGCGTCGAGACGACGTTCGGCGCGCCGTCGGCCGGTGACAACACGCTGACCCGGTTCACGACCAATCCGTTCAACTTCGTGTCGCTCGTCCCCGGCAATGGCGACACCGTGTCGCCGCTGCGGAAGCCGACGCTGCTGTTCAACAACGTCCTCGATCCATCGACACTGGCGAACACCGAGTACTCGATCACTCCAGCGCCAGCGAACGCCTCGGTCGCCACCACGTCCGGCAGCGATGGTGACTTCGTGTTCGCTGGGAACTACCAGCCGGCGACCATGTACACGTTCACGTTCAACGCCGGCGCGACCGTGACCGACGCGTATGGCGTGCCGTACACCAACGCAACCGCGAAGACGATCACGTACACGACGCAGCCGATCGCGGTCACGTCGCTCAGCCCGGTGAACAACGGTACGTCCGTCAAGGCGACGCCGGCCTCGGTCACCACGCTCTCCGTCAGCTTCAACCAGAACATGGTACCGGCGTCGCTCGACGCGGCGACGGAGGTCACGCTGACCAGCACCACGAACACCACCGCCATCCCGCTCGCGGCCACCGTGGCAGCAGCCTCGACCTGCGGTCCGACGAGGACGAGCTGCACGCTGCAGGTCAAGACCGCGGCGCCGCTCGCGCCTGGCTCCTACAAGCTCACGCTCAAGGCCGGCGCTACGGTCTCGGACGTGCTCGGCAACGTGTACACGCAGGCCGCGGATCGCGTGGTCACGTTCACCGTCGCGAACATCGCACCCGCGGTCGTCTGTCTTTAGAGGAGCCATCCCATGACCAACAAGATCATCAAGTCATTCATGGCTGCCGCGCTCCTCGCCGGAGGCGGTTCGCTCATCGAGCTCCCAGTCGCAAACGCGCAGGGTAGCGCGACGGTCGGTAGCCTCCGCGGAGTGATCCGCGACAAGGCAACCGGCGAGTCAGCCGTTGGAGCCACGGTTGTCGCGACCTCGCCGTCCCTCCAGGGCGAGCAGGTCGTCATCACCGAGGAAGGCGGCCAGTACTTCATCACGTCGCTGCCCCCGGGCCTCTACGTGCTGACCGTCTACTACAACGACTCGACCTTCTCGCGCGCCAACGTCGTGATCCAGATCGGCAAGGAAGCCGTCGTCAACGTGACGGTCGACTCCGGTGCCACGGCCGGCCGCCCCAAGGGCGAGGTCATCGAGATCAAAGGCTCGGCGCCGATCGTCGATCAGGGCTCGACCAAGACCGGCCTGACCCTGACCGATGACTACACGCGCAACATCCCGACCGCGCGTACGTTCGGCGGCGTCGTTGGCCAGGCGGCCGGCGCGCAGGTCGACAACTACGGCATCTCGTTCTCCGGCGCGACCTCGCTCGAGAACACGTACATCGTCGAGGGCATCAACACGACGGACACCGCCTACGGCGGCATCGCGTCGAACCTGCCGAACGAGTTCATCCAGGAGACCGAGGTCATCACCGGCGGTTACAACGCCGAGTTCGGCCGCGCGACCGGCGGCATCGTCAACGTCGTCACCAAGTCGGGCTCGAACGAGTTCCACGGCTCGGTGTTCGGCTACTTCCAGCCCGGCGGGCTGATCTCCGACGCAAAGGCGATCGAACGCGAGGGTGGATCGCTCTCCGTCCAGACCGACCTCGACTACCGCTACGACGTCGGCGCCGAGATCGGCGGTCCGATCATCAAGGACAAGCTGTGGTTCCACGTCGGGTTCAACCCGTCGTTCTCGCACTCGACGACCCAGCGCATCGTCAACTCGCAGATCGACGTCGACCAGAACGGCACCCCGGATCTCGACCCGGAAACCGGGTTCACGGCAAACGAGGAAGTCACTCGCTCCGAGCTGCCGCGCGACTTCAAGACCTACTTCTTCACGGCGAAGATCAACGGCGCGGTCAATCAGAACAACCAGTTCCAGGTGTCCGCGTTCGGCAATCCGCGCAACGCGCAGGACGTCTACAGCATCACGCGCAATCCGGCGCAGTCGCTCTACAAGTACGACGACGGCGCCTACGACGTGTCCGCGAAGTGGACGAGCAAGCTCAACGAAGGCAAGACCCAGCTCGACGCGGTCATCGGCTACCACCGCGGCTTCAGCTACGACTCGGTCAACAACGCGGACCAGAACGTCCCCACGATCTTCTACAACTACGATCGTTCGCTGCACGACTTCGCGGATCTCGAGGGGGGAAGCATCGGCCGTTGCGACGACAACGATCCGAACGATCCGTACCCGGAGATCACGAACTGCCCGGTGTTTGGCTACGCGACCCAGGGCCTGCCGTTCCTCGAGAACCGCACCAACGACCGCACCTCGCTCGGGCTCACCGGCACGCAGCGTGTCAAGGCCGCCGGTTACCACGTGTTCAAGGCCGGCATCGACGCCGAGTTAGCCGGCTACGACGCGGTCAACAGCTACACCGGTGGCGCCCGCTATCGCCGCGCGGCTGACCTCGCCACGGGCGCGCCGGGCCGCTGGCAGCTGCGCGAGACCTTCCGCCGCGTCCGCAACCTGACACCGGCCGAGCAGATGGACCCGTCGGGCGTCGATCTGGCGATGGGCCAGTCGCTGTGCGCCAACGACCTCGCGATCTGCGAGCGCGATGTCGACGGCCCGCAGGCCGACACCAAGAACCGCAACCTCGGTGCGTTCATCCAGGACAGCTGGCAGATCCGGCCGAACCTGACGATCAACGTCGGCCTTCGCTGGGAGCAGCAGGTCGCCTACGCCGCAGAGGCACTCCAGGGTCAGATCTCGCCCGAGGGCGAGGTCGTTCCCGACGAGGCGTTCCGCCTCGACAACATGCTCGCGCCGCGCATCGGCTTCATCTACGACCCGACCAAGGAAGGTAAGTCGAAGCTGTTCGGCCACTACGGCCGGTTCTACGAGAACGTTCCGATGGATATCAACGTCCGCGCGTTCGGTGGCGAGATCACGAGCTTCAGAAACCTCAACCAGAATCGCCGGCTGCCCACGGCAGGAACGTACGACCCGAACTGCGACGTCGACCATGCCTCGGGCACGGGCGCGCAGATCGTCAGCACGCTCGACATGTGCAGCGATGTCGGCACGCCCACGCTGCTCGGTGGTGGCTTCGAGTACGTGTCGCCGAACCTCCAGGGTCAGCGCACCGACGAGTGGATTCTCGGCGCGGAGTACGAGTTCGCGGCGGACTTCAAGCTCGGCGCGAACTACGTCCACCGCTCGCTGCCGGTCGTGATCGAGGACATCTCGGTCGACGGCGGCAACACGTACCTCATCACGAACCCGGGCCTCGACTTCACGGAGGAGGCCGACAAGCTCGAGGTCGAGGCCATGCGCCTGGCGATGTCGAGCGACCCGGTGCAGAAGGGCCTCGCGGCGGTCTATCAGGGCCGCGCGGACAGCCTGCGCTACGTCGGCAAGCTCGAGAAGCCGATCCGTCGCTACGACGCGCTCCAGCTGACGGCGACCCAGCGTCCGACCAAGGCGTCGCTCTTGATCGCGTCGTACACGTACTCGCAGAGCAAGGGTAACTACCCCGGTCTGTTCTCGACAGAGACCGGCCAGCAGGATCCGAACCTGACGTCGCTCTACGATCTCCCGGATCTGATGGCGAACCGCTACGGCCCGCTTGGCCTCGACCGCCCGCACAACATCAAGCTCGACGGCTTCTATGCCTTCGATCTGAAGAAGACGGGGCAGCTGGTCGTCGGTGGCAGCCTCCGCGCTCAGTCGGGCGTTGCGCACAACGTGCTCGGCGCCTCGCAGCACCCGGGCTACGGCCAGGGCGAGACGTACATCCTCGGTCGCGGCGCGGCGGAGCGCTCGCCGGTCACCTCGCAAGCCGACGTCCGCGTCGCCTACGGCTACCGCATCAACAAGACGACGATGGTCGAGGCCTTCGTGAACGTGTTCAACCTGTTCAACACGCAGGACGAGATCAACCAGGACGAGAACTACACGCAGGGCTTCGTCAACCCGATCCTCGGCGGCGACACGGAGGACCTGAAGCACCTCAAGACGCTCGACGAGGTCTCGGGTCAGGAGATCAACTCCTCGCCGGTCAAGAACAAGAACTTCGGCAACACCGGTACGAACAACGCGACGATCGGTCCTGCGCAGCAGGCTCCGCGCGCCGTGCAGCTCGGCTTCCGCGTGACGTTCTAGTCCTGCCCCGGCTTGGGTAGGAAAAGGGCCTGGGAAACCAGGCCCTTATGCGTTTTCGGGCATTTGGAGGCCGGCACAGACGGGCTAGATCGAACGCGGGGGTGAGCGCGTTCATAGAGTCCCATGGACATCCGGTTTGGCGATCACCCCTCGTTTCACCGCTCTGCCATCGGCATGGTCGGTGGCTCGCTCCTCTTCGGCCTCGCGCTCCACCCGATCACGCCACTGGCGCCGATCGCGGGTGGCATCCTCGGGATCGCCGCTGGCGCTGCGATCGCGCACGGCAAGGCCCCGTGGCGCATGGTCGCCGCAGGCTGCGCGCTGATCCCCTTGTTCGTGATGACGCCGAGCTGGCCGATGCTCGCCGGGGTCGGCTCGCTACTCGCGCTCGGTCTGGCGATCAACGGCCCGCGCGGAATTCGTGGCGCCCTGTCGGTCGCGCTCGGTGCGGTGACCGCGCTGATCGCGATGTGGTGCGCGATGCGGATCACCGGCGCGCAGCAGACGATGTCGTGGCCGCACTGGATCACGACCGCTGTCGCCGCTGCTGCGATGGGCATGGTCGGCGTGCTCGCGATGATTCCGCGCCACCTGACGCTCGCGCTTGACCCCGTCCAGGCCGCACTTCGCAAGCTGCCAACGACGCTCGACGCCGAGGTCAAGAACCTGTGCGAGCGCTCGGTCGCGATCTGGAACACGACGAAGGACAAGCTCGCCGACAACGATGCCGGCAAGGGCCTGGTTCGCGACGGCGTGCTCAAGACGCTCGAGGTCGCAGCGAAGAGCGCCGAGGTCAAGTTGACCGATGCCAACGAGACCGAGCTCGTCACCCGCATGGAGAACTTCGACAAGCGGATCGAGGCGGCGACCGATGCCGAGGTCAAGACGCAGTATCAGGCGGCGCGCGGCGCGCTCGCGGATCAGCTCCGCTACCGCAGCCATATCCGCCAGGGTCAGGAGCGCCTGATCGCTCGCATGCACAACCACGTCACGACGCTCGAGAAGTTCCAGCTGGCGGCGACCGGCCTCGAGGCGGCGCGCGCCACGGCGACCGGGGCTAACCAGCAGCTCGACGAGCTTTCGCAGAGCGTGGCCGCGAGCGGCGAGGCGCTGGCCGAGATCGAGCTGGGCGTAGCCCCGACGGCCGCCGGAGCCACTGCCTGAATAGATGCCCGCGGTGGGCGTCGAACAAGCTGGCCGGCCACCTGTAGTAGGCTACCCGGCAGGAGGACGCATGCGCTCGCTCGCCCGAATTCTGTTCGTACTCGGTACCTTGGTGGCGGTCGCTCCCGCGCACGCAGAGAACGCTGACGCCCACTACAAGCAGGGGCTCGCCTACAAGCAGCAGGGCAAG
>JAYUYE010001218.1:0-2460 GCA_043752985.1 Myxococcales bacterium | reverse complement strand
GCATCGCCAACGTGGACGCCGAAGGCGCCGTGCATGACATCGGCGAGCTTGAAGGTGGCCGGTGGGATGAAGGAGGTGCGGCGAAGGTGATCTGCGTCGACGAAGCGTTCGGCGGCGAACACGGTGACCGAGCGGCCCTCGAGATCGCTGGCCTCGCCTGCGTCCTGAAGGCGCGGCCCCAGCACGTACAAGCCGTGCTTGTACAGCACCACGGCGTAGGGCGCGAGGATGCCGCGCTGGGCGCGACCGCGTGCACCTTGATACGCGTAGCGGACGAGCTTCCGTTGCAGAACCCCGGTGAGCAAGGCATCGAGCACGTCCTCCTTGCCGCTGTAGAGCTTCGTTCCGCCGTCCGGGATGTACGCGAATCGATCGCCGAGCGCTTCGTGTTCCGCGCGCTCGGCATCGCCCATGCGCTGTTCGAGCTTGCGCAGCACCGACTCGACGTCCTCGGCGAGCGGCGTGCCCTGGAGGACGTCGAACATGCGACGCACCGCGAGCAACGTGTAGCGTTCACGGCGCGTGATCGCGATCGTGGAGTAGCTCGCGTCGATTAGCTTGGCACCCGCTCGGTTGCCAATCAGGGTCAGATCGATGCGGATCCCCGCATCGATCAAGTCGGCGAGGTCGCGGCGCACGGTGCGCTCGCTGACATCAACCTCCGTTGCCAGCTCGGAAAGGGATCGCCCCTGCCGATAGCCGCGCAGAGCGTCGAGGATGCGCAGCGCCCGCGCGACCTGACCGACTTCACCGCGGCGGTACATGATCTTCTCGCGGCACAGCGGCCGGAATTCGACGGGGAAACCCTTTCGAGAAGGCTTTGCAGCGCGCTGGGCAAAGGTTCGACGAAAGCACTTTGGTGGGTGGCGTCGCCGCAAGTCGTTGGCAACACGACGACTGAACCTCGCCGTTGGCCGGCTTTGGAGAAGCGGCAGGAAGCGATGGCGTGACCTTCTCGAAAGCAGGGGATCCCATCGCTGGGACCAAGTCTCGCGTGGTTGCGCGAGCGTGACAAGGGTTGACACACCGCCTGACTAGCTTGGCTACATGCCCAGCGCTGCCGACTCGAACCATCCGCCCCTCGTCCCACTCGCTCGCGAACCGGGCGGGCAACCGCTCGCAGTACCGGAGAACGGAGCGGCCTGGCGCGTTCGGCGGCACACCGGAGGCCGCCCACGCATCGTCCTCGGGGTCGACAAGCAACCGATCCACGTGCCGCTCGGCTACACGATCGCGGACCTCGAAGACATCCTCGCCCCCGGCGTGTATCGGCTCGATATCGTCGACGCGAAAGGCGAGCCGCTGGACTTCACAGTTGCGATCGAGCTCGGGCAGTACCGCAACGCCGGAGCACCGATCGAGATCGATGAACCCGAGGCGTCCGCAATCCAACCGATGCTGCCTGCGACCGCCAGCGATACCCGGTTTGTACTCGAGGCGAACGTGCGCGCCACCCAGATGGCGTTCCAGCACAACGCGAGGACGCTGGAGCTCGGGTTCCGTATGGCCGAGACGCTTCGCGATGGAGTGAAGGTGCTCGCCGATGCGCAAGCAGACTGGCTCAAGGGGCTCGCGTCCTCGAAGGGATTCTTTCGTCATGCAGCACCACCGATGCTGGCGCCTCCAGAGGCACCGAGGAACGACCAGGAGGAGGAAGAAGTCGATGACGTCGAACTCGAACAGCCCCCGAGTCTGCTCAAGCAATTCGAGCCGATGATCGCAGCCGTCGTGACTCAGGTGATCACTTCGTTGATGACCGGATCCTCGTCGGGTCCGGGTGGACTCAAGGAGACCTTGAAGGATGCGCTCGACTGGCAGAAGGCTGCCGCCAAGGGGAAGACCGAGCGCGAGGTGATCGACGTCCCATCGGTGACGCCCTCCACGATGGAACTGCCGCCGATCTCGCCAACGGAGATGGCGCACTTCATCGCGATCCAGTCGGCACTCGATGCGGAGGAAGCAGCGCTCGCGCGTGAGGTCGCGGCACAGCTGTCGCCGCAGGAGCTACGTGGATGGTTCGCGGAGCTGAAGCAGCTCGCGGTGCCCGATGCCGTGGCGAGGATCCGAGCCCTCGTCGCGAAGAAGTCGGCGGCGTGACATGCGGAACAGCAGCAAGAGTGTCGCGACCCTGAAGCCGGCCCCATCGCCTCCGCGCAACGACAACGGCTCCGGTGCCGAGCGCATGGAGCTGATGACCTTCGAAGATCCCCGCTGTCTCGCGAAGATGATCGCGCTCGGTGTCTTCAGCGGAGGGCTTCGGTATCTCCAGGAAGTCACCGGCCGCCAGCCGTCGCCTCCGATCGTGGCCGACGCGGACCGGTCTCACCGAGGCGACATCATGACGGCCGATGAAGTGGCCGAGTACCTCGGGGTCGACCGCAACACGGTCTACGAATACGCGGCGCGCGGAGCGATCCCGCACAAGCGGCTCGGCAAGCGCATGATCTTCCGACGAGGATC
>JAYUYE010001217.1:0-2461 GCA_043752985.1 Myxococcales bacterium | reverse complement strand
ACCTGACGACCGGCTACAAGCCGCGCCGCAAGTACCAGAAGCTGCTCGTCGCGCCGAAGCAGCTCAAGCAGGCACTGCTCGAGAAGATCGAGCGCGAGATCGCGATCCAGGGCGGCGGCGGTCGCGGGCATATCCAGTGGAAGCTCAACGCGCTCGAGGACGTCGACATCGTGCGCGCCCTGTATCGTGCGTCGCAGCGCGGCGTGACGATCGATCTGGTCGTACGCGACACGTGCCGCCTCCGCCCAGGACTCGCGGGCATGTCGGCGACAGTCAAGGTCGTCAGCGTGATCGGCCGGTTTCTCGAGCACGGCCGGATCTACTACTTCCACAACAACGGCAAGCCCGAGTACTACCTGGGCTCCGCGGACGCGATGCAGCGCAACCTCGAGAAGCGCGTCGAGGTGCTGATCCCGGTCGAAGATCTGCGGCTCCAGGCCGAGATCCGGTACATCCTCGACACGCAGCTCTCGGATCAGCGTGGCGCGTGGGACATGAGCCCCGACGGCAGCTACGTGCAGCGCTCCGGCACGGGCGCGAAGCACAGCCAGCAGCAGATGATCGAGCGCACGGAGCGCCGCCTGAAGGAGGCGACGCGGCTCCGCCGGCGCAAGGTCCAGTCGACGACGTCGCGCAAGAAGCGCTGACGCTCACTGCGTCGCGTCGAAGCTGCACGCAGGCTCCGGTGTGTCGACGGTCTCGGCGCCCGGGCGATGGTCAAGCGAGCAGGATCGCTGCGCTCAGAGCGACGAGCACACGACGTTTCCTGACGACGCGCGAACCTCGACCTTGGCCTTCTGGTCGTCGCGATATTTCTTCCACGTGGCCTCGGACACATCGCAGGACTGGGCACCGAGGTCGAGGATCCAGGTCTGCGTGCGCTTGGCCTGACGCTTCGCGCCGAGGACCGCGTTGACCTCCGCGGGTGGAAGATCGCCGGCGGGCCAGACCGGCGTCATGCCGATGCCCGACGTGCGAAGTGGAGCGAGCGGCTTCCAGCGACGGACGGTGTAGCGACACCAGTCGCCCTCGACCGGCTCCTCGCGATAGATCGGCGAGCACTTCTTGACCTGCTCGTACGTGCCGTCCTTGTTGTCCTTGCGCTCGGTGTGACAGTTCTCCTCGCCGGTGTCGACCTTGCGCTTGGACCGCTCCTTGCGCACGCAGCTGAGGTTGCGCGCATCGCCGGGAGCCCTGTCCCGCCACTCGGCTTCCTGCAGCTCGGCGTACTCCTCGATGCCGATCGCGCGCTCCCAGCGATGCCCGGTGATCGCGAGCTGCGCGGATCTCGTGCGAAAGACAAAGAACCAGATCGAGAACACGATGAGGCCGATGACCGCGACGACGAGCAAGACCACCCACTGGCGGCGGCGCTTCTTCACGAGCCGCGGTGGCGCGGTGACGACTCCCTTGACCTCTTTGGAGCCGTCGAGCGGAGAGCCGCACTGCGTGCAGTTCTTGGCCTTCGCACCCTGCGGCGTGTTGCACGAGGGGCAGTGGCGATCGGCACCGTCGTACCGGTGCCCATCGATGCGCTTGGCCTGGCCCTCCTCGGGAAAGTACCGCTTGTCGGGATTCTGCGGCGCGCCGCACTCCGCGCAATGGCGCTGCGTCTTTGCGAGCAGGGCCTTCGTCCCGCAGTGCTCGCAGTCGTACAGCATCTCGAAGTGGCCTTCGCTCTCGATCCGCTGCTCGCCCATCGCTGCCGATCCTAGCAAAGCTTGGCCACCTGGTGAGTGGGCGCGAGGCCCCCGGTCGCACTACAGTGGCGATATGATCGCGTTGTCCCTGCATCCCCGGTGGTCGCCATGAGTGGCGGTGGCGGCGGTGGTGGCGGTGGCGGCGGCGGCGGCGGCGGTGGTGATGGCAGCGGCGGCGGGATGGTGACGGCCAAGACCGACAAGAATCCGCACCAGCCTGCGCTCCAGCAGAAGCCGCCCGAGGAGAAGGTGCCATGGCGCAACTACCTCGGCGTCTTCAAGTACAGCCGGCGCGCGATCGAGCTGGTCTGGCGGACGAGCAAGGCGCTGACGATCGGCCTCGCGATCGGCAGCCTGATCGCGGGCGTGCTCCCCGGCCTGATCGCGTGGATCGGCAAGCACCTGATCGACTCGATCGTGCTCGCGGCGAGGACGAGCGCGAATGCGGATCAGGTCACCGCGATCGAATGGCTCGGGATCGAGCTCGGGTTGGTGCTCGCCCTCGCGATCGTCAGCCGGTTACTTGGAATGATGCGGAGTCTGCTGAGGCAGCTGCTCGGCCAGAAGATCAACGTCGAGATCCTCGACAAGGCCCTGACCCTCGGGTTGACGCAGTTCGAGGACTCCGAGCTCTACGACAAGCTGACCCGCGCGCGCCGCGAGGCATCGTCTCGCCCGCTATCGCTGATCACCCAGACGTTCGAGCTCGCGCAGAGCATGATCACGCTTGTCGGCCTCGGTGCCTTGCTCGCGGCGTTCTC
>JAYUYE010001216.1:0-2461 GCA_043752985.1 Myxococcales bacterium | reverse complement strand
GCGTTGCCTCGGCGTTGCCGGGGTTCGCGATCGCGATTCCGAAGTCGACCAGCGTGATCCGATCGTCACCGTTGCGATCGCACCGCCACATGATGTTCGACGGCTTGAGATCGCGGTGCACGACATCCGCGGCATGGGTCTCCGACAGCGCGCTCGCGACGTTGCGAGCGATCCGCAGCGCGCGGACCGCGGGAACCGGGCCGTCCACGAGGATCTTGTCGAGCGGCTTGCCGTCGATCAGCTGCATCGCGAGATACGGCCGACCATCGGCGAGCTCGCCGACCGCATAGATCGCGACGACACCCGGGTGAGTGATCCGCGCCGCGGACCGGCACTCGCGTGCGAACCGCCGCGCCATCACGGGGTCCGCGGCGATCTCGTGAGTCGGCACCTTGATCGCGACCTGGCGATCGAGCCCGGCCTGGCGACCGCGGAACACGGTGCCGAATGCGCCGCCGCCGATCATCGCCTCGATGGTGAACCCGTCGAACGAGGTTCCGATCAGGCTCGCGTCCGGGCCAGCGGAGCTCGGCTCCGAGGTCGCCGGTGAATCATCGGGTGTCGGCTCGTCGACGAGAACCGCCCCACACGAAGGGCAAAACCGCCCCGTGTCGTCGGTCTTGGTCGCGCACGCCATGCAAGCCCGCATGTCCCATCAAGGGTAGCAGGCGCGTGCCCGTTGGACGTCATCGCGAGAGCGACTACGCGACAGCGCGGAGCGTCGCGGCGACCTGCGGAGTCAGCGCGCTCTCGATCAGCGCGAGTGCGCGATCGGTGCGGAGCGCGAGAACCTCGGTCGGGAGACCGAGGTTGGTCTGCATCTCGGCCGCGTCGAGGCTGCCGAGCAGAACCGACCACGCGAGGTCCGCGATCTCGCGCGCATTGACCTGACGGTAGATCCCTGCGTGGATGCCGTCGGCGATGCTCGCGCCGATGTGGTCCTGCACGCGGCCGATGCCGGCGGAGACGGCAGACACGACCTCATCCGACAGCTGCGGGCGAATCGCCGGCTGCGCGAGGAGGCGGAGGATGCGCGGACCCTCGGGGTCCTTCTCCGCCCAGCGGACCAGGATCGACCACGTCGCGCGAAGGCGGCCGTTGACCTCGGTCTGCTCGCGGACCTGCGCCATCTCGACGTCGAACACCGTCAGGGTGTCCTCGATCAGGGAGACATAGAGGTCTTCCTTCGAACGGAAGTAGAGATAGATGGCGCCGACCGAGAGCTGCGCGGCACGAGCGATCAGCTCGATCGATGCACCCGCATAGCCGCGCTCCGTGAAGACGGTGCGAGCGGCTTCCTGGATGCGCCGCCGTCGGGCCTGGCGCTCCTGGGCTTTGCGTTCTTGAGCGTTCGTCATGTGCGTCGATGTAGCCCTCGTGACGCGCTCGGTCAAGCGGCCTTTTGTAGCAGTCGATTACTTTGTAGATTCCCTGAGTTAACAATGCGATCTGCAACACCTACATCACCGAAACCGTTGGGTTTAAAAACCTGACTCAGATTTCGGATCTAATCCCGTTCAGTCTTTTCACGGACCCGACGGCCGTCTCGTGCGTCCAAAGCTTCGATGCTCACCGCGCACCGCGTCCGGACCTCCCTCGTGATCGGCGCCGCCAGCGCCACCGTCCTCGCCGCTGTCCTCCTCGGAGGATCGAGTCGGCCGACCCGCCCGGCGGACCTCGTCGGATCGGGCGACGACGGCATGAAGCTGACGGCGCAGCTGACGACGAGCCGGATCCTCGCCGGTGCGCACGACCACCTCCTCGCCATCTCGATGACCGCACCGCGCGGGACCCATCGCGGCCGCCCGCCGCTGTCCCTCGCCGTCGTGATCGACCGCTCCGGATCGATGTCCGGCGAGCCGATGCAGAACGCCAAGGAAGCCGCCTCGCGCCTGATCGGTCAGCTCGACGCGGCCGATGCCTTCACGGTCGTCACCTACTCGACGGGCGATGAGGTGGTGATGCCGATGTCGCGCGCGACCGACGGCAACAAGGCCGCTGCCCGCGCTGCGATCTCCCGGATCTACGATGACGGCGGTACCTGCATCTCGTGCGGCCTGATCCGCGGCGCGAACGAGCTCGCGCAGTCGCCGCTCTCCGATGGCGTCCGCCGCATCGTCCTGATCTCCGACGGCCAGGCGAACGCGGGCATCTACGATCGCGGCGAGCTCGCCCAGCTCGCGGCCACCACCGCGTCGACCGGCGTCTCGATCTCCGCCGTCGGCGTGGGCCTCGACTTCGACGAAGTCACGATGCAGCGGATCGCCGAGGTCGGCCGCGGCAACTACCACTTCGTCGAGGACACCGCGAACCTCTCGGCCCTGTTCCAGCGCGAGCTCGGCCAGCTCGCCGATACCGTCGCGACAGACGCCCGCCTCGTGATCGAGCAGCCCGCCGGCGTCCGCATCGAGGAGGCCTACGGTTACCCGATGAGCCGCGATGGCAACGCCGTCGTGATCCC
>JAYUYE010001215.1:0-2465 GCA_043752985.1 Myxococcales bacterium | reverse complement strand
ACCTCCGCGATCGAGAGCCCGCTGGTATCGACGACCGAATGCGCGCGGCGATAGACGGGTGCGCGCTGGGACGCGAGCGTCGCAGCCGCTGCGAGTAGCGGGCGCGGTGTCCCGCCCTGCGCGCGGCGCTCGGCTTCGCGAACATCGACGCCGAGCGCGACGACGAGACCGGCCGCACGCATCCGCTCGAGGTTGTCACCGAACACCGCGGCGCCTCCGCCCGTCGCGATCACGGGCGCGTCACTCGCGCCGGCGATGACCGTGGCGAGCGCAGCCGCTTCGCGCCGGCGAAACTCGGGTTCGTCGCGCGCGACGAGCGCCGCCACGGATTCCCCGGAGGCGGCGATCACGTCATCGAGATCGACGAACCGGCGATTGGTCGCAGACGCGATGGCCCGCCCGACCGACGTCTTGCCGGCGGCCATGAAGCCGATGAGGAACAGCGGCGCGGGCATGCATTGTCAGTCTGACCCGAGGACGGGCTACTGGCAGCGCAGCAGCGCTTTGTTCGTGATCTTCGGCGTGATGAACACGAGGATCTCGGTGCGATCATCGTTCTCGCGGCGGTTCTTGAAGAACCAGCCGAGCACCGGAATGTCGCTGAAGAACGGAACCTTCTTGTACGCGAGGCCGGAGTTGCGGGTGTAGATACCGCCGAGCACCGAGGTCTCGCCGTCGTTGACGAGCATCGAGGTCTTCGCTTCCTTGCGGAGAATCGACGGGTCACCACGAGCGCCGACGTTAACAAAGTCTGGCTCGTTCTTGGTCACGGTCAGGTCCATCGCGATCGCGCAGTCGCGCTGCGAGACGTAGGGCGTGACGGTCAGGGCGAGGTCCGCCTGGACGAACTGCGTCTGCGTACCGGCGGCCGACACGACCGAGATCGGGATCGAGACGCCCTGGCTGATCTTCGCTTCCTTGTTGTTGAGCACCGTGATCTTCGGCGCCGAGATGATGCGGACCGTACCGGAGTCCTCGAGGGCCGACAGCCGGAGGTTGAGGCTGAAGTTGCCGCCGACGGAGCCGAGCGACAAGCCGATCGCGCCACCCTCGCCGCCGCCCGTTGCTGCCGGCAGGTTGATCGCGAAGTCCGACGGCTGGGCAACACCGCCACTCGGCGTGGTCGTGCTGTCGTTGCCGCCTTGCACGCCGATCGACGACGGGAAGATCAGGCCAGTCGCGTTACCACCGGCTGCACCGGCGAGTGCACGACCGCCCCACTGGATGCCGAACTGGCGAACGAACGTCGACCGCGCCTCGACGATGCGAGCCTCGATCGAGATCTGCGGCGTCTGCGTGTCGAGCTGCAGCGCGAGCTTCAGGATCTCGGCGCGATTGCCGGCGACGTCGTTGATGATCAGCGAGTTCGTGCGCTCGTCGACCTCGAGCCGGCCCTTCGGCGACAGCATCGACTGGAGCTTGGTCTGGAGGTCCGCGGCCGACGAGTAGTTGAGCGGAACGATCTCCGAGCGCGGGGCCTCGGACTTGATCATCGCTTCACGGCGCGCGGCCTCCGCCTCGTCCTCGGCATCGAGCTCCTTGCGCGGAGCGATGCGGAACAGGTTTCCGTCGCGGCGATACCAGAGGCCGTGCGACGCGAGGATCACCTCGAGCGCCTGATCCCACGGCACGCGCTTGAGGCGAACCGTGACGCGGGCGCTGATGCCGTCGGGGACCACGATGTTCACCTTGCCGGTGTCCGCGATCGTGCGGAGCAGGTCGTGGATCGGCGCGTCCTTGAAGTCGAAGTCGACGGTGGCACCGCGATAGACGCGGCGGTTGCGGGGCACCGTGCCCGGAACCTGCGAGACCGACTGCTGCGCGATCGGCGTCGACGCTGCGCCGAAGCCACCGACCACGGTGGGCGGCAGGTTCTGCACGCGAGGCGCGCGCTTCGCGACGACATCGCTCGCGAAGCTCCACTTCACACCGGTGGCGTCGCGGTCGAAGGTCGGCGTCACCGGAGAGTTAAGCTCGGCGACCAGGCGGACGCGGTTCGGCGTCGCGCGGTCACGGAACGAGGAGATCGCGCGGACCGAGCTGCCGAACTTGCTGACGTCGAGCTTGCGCTCGAGCTTCGCGCCGAGCTCCGCGCCGTCGATGATCAGCTCGACGTGGGTCGCGCTGACCGCACCGAGCGTGACCTTGCCCTCGCCCGTCATCGCGATGTCGACGCGGCTTCCGGTCTCGTCGCCCTTGAACGTGATGTCCTTCACGAACGCGGCCTTGACTGCCGGCTTGGTGACGACGACCGGTGCAACCAGAGCCGGCTTGACGACCGCTGCGGGCACGGCCGCGACCTTGATCGCATCGGCCTTGCGCGCCTTGATCTGCGCGAGCTCCTGCTCCTCGGCAATCCGCTGCTCGGTGAGCCGAGCGCGGCGCTTCTCCTCGCGCTCGGCCGCATCGCGCGCCGATGCAGCAGCGAGCTCGAGGCGATCGGTCTCTGCCTGCTGCGCCGACAC
>JAYUYE010001214.1:0-6272 GCA_043752985.1 Myxococcales bacterium | reverse complement strand
CGTCGGCAATCCGCCACTCCCAGATCCGCGTCGCTCCGGCATGCTGCGCGATCGGATGCGGCAGCGCTGACCGATCAGCGTCCCGATCGGGGCGAGGTCGTCCTGGAGCGTCTTGGAGAAGTCGGTACGGGTCAGGGTCTTGGCCGACTCGATCATCGTGCGGAGGTCGCCGCATGCACGATGTGCATCAATAAGCGCTGCGGCGCCGCCGTTGTAGACCCGCGCCTCGGTCAGCGATGCGTTGTTCGGGCGGCGGCGCAACCGGAGGTCCTCGACCAGCTCGTCGATGATCTCGTTCTTCTTCGCGAGCTTCTGGTCACGGGGCAGCTTGCCGTCATAGAGCGCCTTGAGCTCGGTGTATGCGCCGAGGAGCCGCGCGGTGCGATGCACGCCGGTGGCCTGGCCGAGCGTCCACGCGAGCTCCTCCGGCGACCCGCGTCCGAATCGATCGGCTATCCAGTGATCGGTCAGGGTGTCGGCGACGTACGAGGCGAGACTTTCGTTGAAGAACGGCTGATCCGGAACGAGCACCGTGGCGTGCACCGACTCGTGCAGGATGACGTTCGCGAGCTCCGGGAATGCGTCGTCACCACCGCCGAGCATCGTGGACAGTACGGGATCGGGAAACCAGCCGCCGGTCGAGTACGCCGAGGCAGGACGAACGATGGCGTCGAAGCCCATCGCCTCGAGCTCGAGCTTGTGACGAACCCCGTCATCCTCGTCGAACCACCCGAGGCCCGCGAAGCACCCGACGATCGGGAAGCACCACTTGCGTGGCTTGAACGCGAGCGGATCCGCTGCACCGACGAACCACACGGCAGCGGGGCGCCCCAGGGACGAGTAGCTGTTGTAGTTGCGCTTGATCTTGAGCCCGTAGCTGCGGCCGTACTGCTTGATCGCGGGGATCTCGGCGAGCAGCATCGCCGTGCGCAGCGGCGTGTTCGGATCGTTGACGACATCTTCGATCGGTCGCGCCTTTGCCAGCAGCTCGAGCTGACCCGCGCCGGCCTGCGCGAGGTAGCGCGTCATGAGGCAGCCGGGTAGGGCGAGCAGTACAGCGAGGAGGACGGCGAGCCTCATAGCCTCGCCGCGATGTCCGTCGCCAGCGCCAGCGCCTCGCCATCGGCGATCGAGCCCGACTTCCACCCGATCCCGAGGCCGCTACCGTCAGCGTGTTTCGGAATGATGTGGAAGTGGACGTGGACCACGGCCTGGTGCGCCGCGGCGCCGTTGTTTTGCAAGAGATTCCAGTCCGTGGCCCCGGTCGCCGCGAGAACCGCACGTGCGATCCGCGGCAAGACGCGACCGACAGCCGCCGCCGACTCCTCGGAGAGCTGGTCGAGGCGCTCGGCGGGTTCCCTCGGGATCACGAGCGTGTGACCGCGGGCAATCGGGTTGATGTCGAGGAACGCGAGAACGTGGTCGTCCTCGTAGACGCGGTGGCACGGAATCTCGTTGCGCAGGATCTTCGAGAAGATCGTCTCGGCCATACGCAGATCGTATCTCACTCCGCCGCGGAAGCGCGGACGCCGGCCGTCGACTCGGTCCGGAGCAGGGCTCCCGACGTCGGCTGCGCGACGTCCTCGTGCGAGCGCGCCATCTGGGCGACCGCGACATTCGTGCTGGCGCTGCGGCCACCGGCGGTTGCCATCACCGGAATCGTTCCCGACGTCATACCGCTCGCGCTGACGCTGACGCAGTTGCGGTGCAGGTCGTTCTTGTCGTGGACCTCGGTCTGACCATCGACGACGAACGTCCAGGTCAGGCCGTAGACGTAGCGCTGGCCGTTCATCGCCGCGAAGCAGATCGACGTCGACTGGTTCGCAGGAACCGACGGAGCTGCCGTGCCGAGCAGCATCATCGAGTCGGCGCCGGCGACGATCTCGACGTCGAGCGTCGCGGCCGGCTTGTCACCTGCGGTGACGGTCAGCGCGTAGTTGCCAACGGTGGCGTTCGGCAGGTGCAACCGGTCCCACGCGCGGCGATTGGTCGCTGCCATCGCGAGCTGCATCGACGTGTCGACCAGGCGCTCGAGGCGCACGCCGCTGCCCGTTTGAACTTCGCCGAGGAGCGCGACCGCGATCTCCTGCTCTCCGGTGGCCCACACGACGTCGGCCTCGCCGGGCGGCAGCGTCTCGAGGTCGGTGCCGACCAGATCGATCTGCGAGATCGTGGCGCCCGTCAGCTCGTAGCGATCGTAGAGCTCGTCGAGCTGCGGCTCGACGATGCGCAGGTAGTTCTTGCGGCTACCCATGCCGCGAACCGTGACGACCGAGCCACTCGAGCTCGCGACCGCGACACCGTTGGCGCCGTCATCATCCGCGCGATAGGGCAGGGTGAACGCGACGAGGTTGCCATCGCCGCGGTCCCACTCGAGGGCGACCTCCTGGGTGCCGCCGACCGCGGTGGGTGCCGGGCCGAACAGCGAGCCCGGCACCTGGCCGGAGATGGTGTTGCCAATGAAGTGGAGGCCGCGCGGCGTCTCGGGCGAGCAGTCTTCTCCTGCGGGACATTCGCCGGAGCTGGCGCGTTCTCCACCGGTGCAGGCGGCAACAAGAGGAACAGCGGCAAGCAGTGTTGTGAGGAGGCTAGGCTTCATGCCGACGACCCGGAGCACTGGTCGTGCCACCCGACCAGACCGGGGATTTCGCGGTGTTGCGCAAACCACGTACAGCGGTTGCCACTCCGCCCGGACACCGATGTCAGGGATCGAACCGGTAGCCGGATCCGCGGACGGTGATGAAGTGGCGCGGCTGCTCCGGGTTGATCTCGAACCGCTTGCGCAGCTGGCCCACGAAGTTGTCGACCGTGCGGACCGAGCCGGCGGACTGGCCCCACACGAGCTGGAACAGCTGGGTTCGCGAGAACACCTGGCTCGGATGGCGCACGAAAAACACGAGCAGCTCGAACTCGAGGTGCGTCAGCTTGACGTCCTGGCCAGCACGCGTGACCAGGCGCTGGTCGAGAACGATCGCGACGTCGGCGAACGTCAGCGCGTCGCCAGTCGCCGTAGGGATTGGCTGCGCCGCGGGTGCAAGCTGCGCGACGCGACGGAGCAACGCCTCGATCCGTGCGAGCAGCTCGGCGAGAGCGAACGGCTTGGTCACGTAGTCATCCGCGCCCAGGCGCAGCGCGGCGACCTTGTCGAACTCGCCATCGCGCGCGGACAGGACGATGACCGGCACGAGGTTGTCGCTGGTCCGCAGCGCGGCGAGCACCTCGAGCCCGTTCTTCTTGGGGAGGTTGATATCGAGCAGCACGAGCTCGAAGTCCTCGACGTCGATCTGGGAGAGCGCCTCGTCGCCGTCGCGCGCGATCGAGGTCGCGTAGCCGGCGAGCTTCAGGTTGAGCGCGAGCCCGGTGGCGATCGCGTCGTCATCCTCGACGACCAGCAGGCGACCCCTCACGGCGGCACAACCTCGCCCGTCACGATCGGGCGCAGCTGGGTGCTCTCGCTCCTTCGCTTGAGCCGGATCCAGAACTTCGTGTCGCCGGGCGCGGAGGAGAAGCCGATCTTGCCCTTGTGGTTGTGGACGATGGTACGGACGAACGCGAGGCCCAAGCCCACGCCTGGAACACCGCTCTTCAAGGCGCTTCGACCGCGATTGAACTGCTCGAAGATCGCACTCTGATCTCCGCGCTCGATGCCGATGCCGTTGTCGTGAACCGCGATCTCGATCCAGCCGCCGTTCACATGCGCGTCGATCGCGATCTGTTTGTCGTTGCCGGTGTACTTCCACGCATTGGTCAGCAGATTGGCGATGGCGCGCACGAGCGTCGATCGATCACCGACGACCCGCATGTCCGGCTCGATCGTCGTGGTGATCCGGGTCGGGGTCGTCAACGTCGCGGCGTCGAACGCAGCGATCGACTCCTCGATCAGTGACTCGATCTCGATGTCCTCGCGTGCGTAGACATGGCTCGACTCGAGCTTCGAGAGCTCGAGGACCCGGTTGACCAGCGTGTCGAGCCGGTCGGTCTCGCGGCCGAGCAAGGACAACACCTGCGCCTGCTCGGCTTCTTCCAGCTTGCCGGTACGCAGGGACTCGATCAGCAGGCGGATCGACGTCAGCGGCGTCCGCAGCTCGTGCGAGACGCTCGAGACGAAGTCGTTCTGCACGCGAACCATCGAGGCGCCTTTCCCCACGAAGACCGAGACGAGGATGAAGCCGGTGATGCCCGCGAGGCACAGCGCGAGCACCAGGATGCCGGCGACGACCGAGGTCGTGGTCCTTTGCAACACGAGCAGCACGATGCCGATGCCGATCATCAGTACGGTGGGGACGAGTACGGCCAGCGCGAGCACCAGCTGCGCGCGACGCAACTGCATGTTGGCCGGCGGGGAACGCACGCGAGCGATTATGCCACGTCAGCGACAATCCGACTGTCGTCGGAGTCGTTAGCAGCAGCGACCTGATCATCTCGGACGTGAGCGGGCACGCCGTGAAGATCCCAGACGAGCCCGACCAGGGAGAACGCGCGCAACACGTAGTACGTGGCATCGATCTCCCACCAGTAGAATCCCTGACGCGCGGACACCTGATAGTGGTGATGGTTGTTATGCCAGCCCTCACCCATGGTGACCACGGCGAGCACGGGGTTGTTGCGCGAGTCATCTCCGGTCGCATAGCGCCGGCGGCCCCACAGGTGCGAGAGCGAGTTGATCGTGAACGTACCGTGCCAGCACACCACCTGAGGCACGGCGAACGCCCAGATGAGCGCGAAGAAGCCACCGATCAAGAATGCGATCACACCGGCCGCGATCGCCGGGACCATCCAGTACGTGTTGAGCCAGCGGAGCTCCGGGTACTTCGCGAAGTCCTTGATGCGCGAGAGGTCCGTGTCCTCGAGATCGCGCGACAGGATCCAGCCCATGTGTGACCACCAGAAGCCCTGCTGGATCACGGAGTGGATGTCACCCGGCTGATCCGAGAGCTTGTGATGGATCCGGTGATGCGCGGCCCACCACAGTGGACCCTTCTCTGCGGTGAACGTCGCGCCGAGCGCGAGTACGAACTGGAACCACCGCGAGGTCTTGAAGCTGCGGTGCGAGAAATAGCGGTGGTACGCGCCGGTGACGAAGAACATCCGCGGCACGTAGAGCGCGAGCGCGAGCAGCGCTCCCGTCCCCGACAATCCGGTGATCGCGATCCCGACGATCGCGAGAATGTGCACGCCCCAGAACGGGATCGTGAGCAGGTTGAAATAGATCCGGCGCCAGCTCCGGGCGGAGGCCTCTGCGACCGACGACATCGGGATCGAGATACCCCGAACCCGGCCTCACGGGAAGCTCTCGTTTCGCCTACTCCGGCGTTCATGACTCAACTGTTTAATCGGGTAGCTTCCGGTGCATGAAATACCGGAACCTCGGGTCGGCTGGAGTGAAGGTCTCGAACCTGTGCCTCGGCGCGATGACGTTCGGCGAAGCCGACGAGAAGTCGTTCATGCACAAGGTTGGATCCGACGAGGACACCGCTCATGCGGTGCTCGATCGCGCCGTGGATCAGGGCATCAACTTCATCGACACCGCCGACGTCTACGGCCAGGACGGCCTGTCCGAGCGCGTGCTCGGCAACTGGTTCGAGAACCGGAAGTCGCGTGACAAGATCGTTCTCGCAACGAAATTTCGGTTCACGATGGGTGACGGCCCCAACCGCAGCGGTGCGTCGCGCTACCGGATCGTCAAGTGCTGCGAAGACTCGCTGCGCCGGCTCAAGACCGATCGGATCGACCTCTACCAGATCCACATGCAGGACATCACGGTGCCCGAGGAGGAGACTCTGCGTGCGCTCGATGACCTCGTGCGGTCCGGCAAGGTCAACTACATCGGCTGCTCGAACTACGCCGCGTACCGGCTGATGAACAGCCAGTGGCTCGCGAAGACGAACCACCTCGCGAGCTACGTGACACTGCAGGCGCAGTACAACCTGCTCGTTCGCGATCTCGAGCGCGAGCACGTGCCGCTGTGTCGCGATCAGGGACTCGGCATCCTGCCGTGGTCGCCGCTCGCGGGCGGCTTCCTCAGCGGCAAGTTCGAGAAGGGCAAGCCGCCGCAGGGCGGGACGCGGATCGGCGAGAAGGCGGAGAGATTTGCGAAGTACGACCTCGAGCGCAACTGGAAGATCATCGACGCGGTGCGCGCGGTCGCCAGCGAGATCAGCTCGACGCCCGCGGCAGTCAGCCTCGCGTGGCTGCTCGCGAAGCCTCAGGTCACGTCGGTGATCTTTGGTGCCCGCACGATCGAGCAACTCGACGCGAACCTACCCGCGGCA
>JAYUYE010001213.1:0-14000 GCA_043752985.1 Myxococcales bacterium | reverse complement strand
GGCTCGTCGACGCGTTCAATCCCGCCGCGGTCGCGGGCGTCATGTGTCGCACGATGCTCTCGGTTGGCTACGACGGCTCGTTGCACGATTGCGACTTCAACCAGATGCTCGCCATGCCCGTCGCCGGCGCGGTCCCGACGCATATTCGCGACTTCGATCTGCACGCGCTCGAGCAGCGAGAGATCGCGGTCGATCGCCACTGCTTCGGATGCACCGCCGGTGCCGGCTCGAGCTGCGGCGGCGCGACGACCGGTGCAAGCTGATGCGCAAGGCACTCGCACTCGCCGCTGTGTTCGGCGCCCTCGCGTGGCTGGAGCACCGCCGCCCGCTGCGCGCGCGAACGCAACCCCGCGGCCGGCGCGTCGCGATCAACCTGGCGCTCTCCGGGATCGCCGCGCTGGGTGCCGGCGCGCTCATGGAGCTCGTCGTCCGGCGCGCGACGGCCGCGGTCGAGCGACACCGGCTCGGCGTCACCCGATGGGTCCCGCTCCCACGCTGGATGGCGCGGGCCGCCGGCACCGTCCTGCTCGACTATTCCCTGTGGCACTGGCACCGCCTGTGTCACCGGGTGCCTGCGCTCTGGAACGTCCACGCAGCGCACCACGCGGACCTCGACCTCGACGTGTCGACGGGGCTCCGGTTCCACGTCGTCGAGATGTGGCTCTCGATTCCATTCCGCGCGGCGCAGATCCTCGTACTGGGTATCGACCGGCCGACGCTGCGGTCCTGGGAGACGGCGCTGCTGGTCGCGATCATGTTCCATCACTCGAATGTTCGACTGCCCGAGCGGCTCGACGCAGCGCTCGCCCGTGTCGTGATCACGCCGCGACTGCACGGGATCCACCACTCGGCCCTGCCGCTCCGGTTCGACGCCAACCTCGGGACGCTACTCAGCTGGTGGGACATGCTCCATGGCTCGTTCGAGAGTGAGCTCGCACAGGCCGACCTCGCGATCGGGTTGCCGCGCACGCTCGGCCAGCGATCGCCCGGTGTCGTGGAGTCTCTCCTGCTGCCGCTGTCCCCCGGGATGTTGTCGACGTGAGCGCCCACGCGCAGGGGCCCACCGTGTGCGCGCGTCGGCGCTCGATCACGACCGGAACGATCTGCGTGTTCGCCAAGCCGCCGCGCCCGGGCTTGGTCAAGACCCGGCTCGTCCCGTCGCTCGGCGAGCAGCGCGCCGCCGAGCTTGCGGCCGCTTTCCTTCTCGATACCTGGACCGCGGTCGGGCGAGTGTCGTGGGCGACCCGCATCCTCGCCACGACGGACCGCGACGTCATGCTGCCGGTGCAGGACGACGGCGTGCTCTGGCTCCAGGGTGAGGGGGACCTCGGCGCGCGCATCGAACGCATCCTGACGCGCGCGCTGCAGACGACCGACATCGCGATCGCGATCGGCGCCGACTCGCCCGGCATGCCGGCGCGTTTGCTCGATGACGCTCGCGCGGCCCTCGCGGATCACGATGCGGTGATCGGACCGACGATCGACGGTGGCTTCTATCTGCTCGGGCTGCGCACCTGTCCGCCGGGGCTCCTCGCGGGGGTCCCGTGGAGCACGGCCGGGACCTGCGAGCACACGGTCGCGGCCCTCGCGGCTCACGATCTCCGCCCGGCCCGACTCGAGCCATGGTTTGACGTCGACGAGATCACCGACGTCGAGCGGGTTCGCCAGCTCCTGGCAGCAGGCGCGATCGAAGCACCTGCGACAGCACGGGCGCTGGGTGTGCAGCCTGCCGTGGGGCAGCGATAGAGACCATCTGCTCGTGCTATGCACGGTCGGTGCACCGCCGGGCTGTGCTGTTGCTGGCGCTCGTGGGGTGCGAGCCACCTCCGGTGTCGCCGGAGGCTCCGCCTCCCGCGTGGGTGTACGCACCCGCGCCGACCGCGTGGCCGATCGGTGAACCTCGCGGCCGCATCGGTCGCAGCCAGCCGCCCGGGCTCGCGCCGCACCTCGGGATCGCGGGGAGCGTGCGATTTCCGCTGCACGCGCCGACGCCGTGGTCCGTACCTGGCGACGGACCTGCACGCGCGGTGATCTACGGGCTCGAGGGCGTGAGGCCTGCCATCGAGTTGATCGAGGTCGATGCGGGGCGCGTGGTCTGGCGCGATACCTCGAGCTGTCCCGGGCCGATCGTCGGCGTCACCGAGGACGCGATCGTCTGCGCCGACACCAGCGGCACGCGCGGGATCACGCTCGCCGGAAAGCAGGCGTGGCGCTCGGAGGCGCCGTTCATCGCGATGACCGGCGAGCGGGTCGTCGTCGGGCCGACGGGCGAGGCCGTGATCCTCGAGGCCGCCAGTGGTGAAGAGCTCGCACGGATCGCACTGCCCCCGCCGATACTCGCCGAGTCGATCCTCGCGAGCTGCGGTGACGTCGGCCGCGAGCTGTTCTCGACGGCACTCGACGGCAAGCTCGTGCGGATCGCCGACGTCAAAGGCCACGCCATGATCACGTGGGCCGCCGCGATTGGAAACGTCGATGACATCCATGCCTGCGAGGGCGACACGATCATCGTCGAGACTGGCTCGACGTTGATCGCGCTCGCGCGCGCGACGGGGAAGCAGACCGGGCGTGTCGACGGAGTGCGCGGGTGGTGGCCGGCGCGCAATGGCGGAGGGATCGAAGTAGCGACGTCATCGGGCGTCACGCAGTGGTCACGTGATCTGCTCGCGAGCGAGGCGCTGTCGCTGCCGCCACTCGGTGAGCTGCTCGACAAGCGCGGCGATCGCCGGCTCGTGCGCGCGACGCCATCGACGGTGGTCGTGCTCGACAGGGGGGGCGTGCAGGCGTACTTCGGCCTGGTCGCACTCGGCGCGGTACTCGGCGACGATGCGGTGCTCGCCGCGAGCTGGAACGGATCGCAGGCCGAGACCGTGCGGCGCTACGGTGTCCCTCCGCGCTATCCGCTGACGCTGCGCGTCCCGCCACGAAATCCGGGCGTCGCGCGGGCGGCGGAGCTCCGTGACTTACCGGCGGTGCAGCCCCTCGACGTGACCGCGGCGATTGCGAAGGTGGACACCGGCAAGCACGGCATCGCGGACCTCGCGGTCGATCCGCAGAACGGCGCCGTCGTCTATGTGGTCGCGCTGGAGCAACCGAGTGAGGACACGACGAGCGCGGGCATCGCGCGGATCGATCTCGTCGCACGCGCGTGGACCTGGCAGCGCACCGACGCGTGCGGACCCGGAACGCCGGTTGGCATCGCTGTCGCGCGCGATGTCGTGGTCTGCGGCGCACGCGGATCGCAGGTCGGATCCGGCAGCGTGCGCGCGACGAGCCGCGACGGTGCGGCGCGCTGGGAATGGGAAGGCGACACGGTCGACCGGGTGCAAGCGGCGGGCGACACCGTGCTCGTGCACGCGGCGGATCGCGTGGTCGTGCTCGACGCTGCGACCGGCCGCGTGCGCGCGCATCTCGCGAGCGATGACGGTGGGCTCGTCCGTGCCGCGCCGATCGACCTCGAGGGTGCAACGCTCGTCATCTCCTACGAGCGGGGACGGCTCGTCGCACGCGTGCCGCACCTCGCGATGGTTCCGGCGTGGTCGCTCGCGATTGACGGTCTCGTCACCGGCATCGAGCCATCGAAGGATGGCGTGCTGGTCGCGCTCGAGGACGGGGATGCGATCCGGATCGATGGCCGCACCGGGCAGGCCGCGGGCATCGCGGGCCTCGGCCTGACGTGGCACGCCGAAGGTGACCTGATCACCGGGTGGACCTTGGGGGGTCCGATCCCGGGCCTGGCGCGCCCGCCCGCTCCACCTCCGCTCCGCCGGCGTAGCGCGCAGGGCAGGCCGATCCCGCCACCGGACGACGATCCCCAGGCGCCCCGGCTGTGGACCCCGATCGCTGCGCCGCCACCGCTCGGCGACAGCTGGCAGTACATGCTGTACGAGCTGACCGGGGCGGTCCGCGCACGCAACGACTACGCGATCACGGGGCTCGTCGCACCCGCGCGTGCGCGAGGCCCAGCCGGTAGCCCGCTCGTCGTCGCATACGGCGATGGTCGCGAGCTCATCATCCTCGATCCGCGAACCGGCGATCCGTTACGCCGCATCGCGTTGCCGGCCGATGCGCCGCCGGGAGTCGCGTTCTCGACGGTGGTCGATGGCTCGCCGGTCGCCGGTACGCTCCTGGCATCGCCGCTACGGATCGTGCTGTTTTGACAACGTTTCTGCGCGACTGCGCCGAGGACGGCTGCTATACGATCGAGCCATGGCACTCCCGCTCCGCGCTGCGCTGCGTTCCGCCGGTCGCTTCATGGTCAAGAACCCAGCAGCAATGCTGAGCATGGCCCGGCACGCGCTCGGGATGCGGATTGCGGTTCCGCTCGATGCCGTGCGCTGGTTCATCGCGAACACGCCGCCCTCGAAGAAGGCCCCGCAGGACGTGACGATCTCTCCGCGCCCACCGGCGATCGGGCTCGGCGCGACAGTCGACTTGATGGGCACCACCGTTCGCGCGGGCGCCTCGATCCGGATCGACAAGATCGAAGTCTCCGAGACCGAGTTCCGCGTCACCCTGCGGATCTCGGACGTCACGATGAAGGTGCTCGGCGAGTCGTTCACGCCGGTCGCCGGTTTGATCAAGAGCGGCGCGCTCGATCTCAGCAAGCCGGGCAACCTCGCCAAGTTCATGCCGAAGCGGCCGGCTGTTCTCGTCGAGGCGCACGATGACATCATCGTTCTCGACCTGATGCAGAACCCGAAGTTCGCCGAGAACGACCGCGTGCGCGGCATCCTCGGGACGCTGACGCCGGTCGTCAACGTGTCGGGTCTCTCCACGGAAGGCGACATGTTGATCCTCCAGCTGCGCGCGAGCCCGTTCGGAATTCCGCGGGCGCTCAACGCCGCGCGGGCGCTCGCCGCGGGCTGAAGCTCGATGGAGACCGTCGAGCTCACGGCCGACGACAAGGCAGCGCGGTATCGCGAGCTCCTTCCTCAGCTCGCAGCGCTTGTCGACGGCGAGCCCGATCTCGTCGCGAACCTCGCGAACACGTGCGCTGCACTCCGCGAGTGCGTGACCGCCGCATCGTGGATCGGCTTCTACATCGCGAAGGGTGATGAGCTCGTCCTCGGTCCGTTCCAGGGCAAGGTCGCCTGTGTTCGAATCGCACTCGGGCGGGGCGTGTGCGGGACGGCGGCGGCCGAACGCCGCGCGCTGATCGTCCCTGACGTCGAGCAGTTCCCAGGCCACATCGCGTGCGATGCAGGATCACGGAGCGAGATCGTCCTGCCGATCCTTCGCGCCGGCACCGTCGTCGCCGTGCTCGATCTCGACAGCTACGCGCTCGCAGCGTTTGACGACGTCGACGCGCAAGGCCTCGCTCCGATCGTGGAGCTCCTCGGTACGCTCGCATGGTGACGCGTGCGCTCGCGATCGTCCTGCTCGTCGCCGCCTGTCAGGGACAAGGCTCCGAGCCGCAGACCACGGGTTCGGGGAGTGGCAGCGCAGCGAAGCCCGTGGATGCCGCGGTCGGCTCCGGCAAGCTCGAGGATGCCCCCGCCGCACGCGAGCCCGAGGACGCTCGCGTCAAACCCGATGAGTCGGAGGTCACCGAGCCCGGCAAGGTGATCGCCGATCTCGATGCGATTCCCGCGTGGCAGGCTGTTGTCGATCGCGCGCAGCTGCTCGCGCGGCGCAAGCAACGCGGTGTCGTCTACGGACGGATCGGGCCCGCGATCATGGTGCCTGGGCCGGCCGTCGCAGATGCTGGCGTGCCGCCACTCGTGGCCTCGCCGTACGTCTGGCTGTTCGACGATCAGGAGGGCAACGGAACGCTCGGCATCCGGCTCAAGCTCGACGGCAAGGCGAAGGTCGGCGACCGCGTTGCGATCGCCGGTGCGTGGATCCTCGACGAGGAGCGTCGCTGGTACTGGGGGGTGGACTCGGTCACTCCGCTGCCGCCCGCCGCGCCGAGCGAGCTCAAGGATCCGCCGGCACCGGCGCCGAGCCACGCGATCGCGAACGGTGATCTGCCGGGCGGTGCGCGAACGATCAGCGTCGCGCGTGACAATGACGCGGTGTATTTTCAGATCGTCGGACCGCCGCCGGTCAACGAGGGCGACGGCTGGCTCGTCGCGAACGAGCTCGGCGACGCTCCGGTCGCGATGATGAACTTGCCGGGTGAACGTCCGAGCTACGGCGGTCAGGACATGCGCGCCGCCGACGAGCGCTGGTTGCTCAAGCGCGGGCAGACGTACTGGGTGCGGATCGGCAAGCTGCGCAAGCGCACGGACAAGCCAGCGCTCGTCAATGCTCGCACCGCTCCCGTCCGCGTGATGTAGCGGTGCTTGCTAATGGTTTCGTTTTGGATTAACTATTAATCCAAGATGAAACCAACTCCGAAGGGCTGGCCGCGGCTCGCCACCACCATCTACTGCAAGAACGCGGCGAAGCACATCGACTGGCTGTGCACCGCGTTCGGGTTCGAGATCCGCCTCAAGGTCGAAGGCGAGGGCGGTCGCATCGAGCACTCGGAGGTCGTGTTCGGCGAAGCGGTGCTCATGGTCGGCGACGAGTCTGCGCAGCAATCGAAGGACCGTGCCGATCTCGTCAGCCCGCTTTCGCTCGGGGGCAAGAACACGCAGGGCATCATGATCTACGTCGATGATGTGAACGCACACCACGCGCGCGCCCAGGCGGCCGGCGCGGTGATCACGATCGAGCCGAAAGTCAGCGACTATGGCGAGGAGTACTGGGTCGACAAGACGTACGGGTGTGTAGACCCCGAGGGTCATCACTGGTGGTTCGCCGAGCGCGTGCGCGGTTGAGCACCGTCGACGCCACACTGGTCGCGCTCGCGGATCCCACCCGACGCGGCGTGGTCGATCTGCTGCGCAAGCGCCCGCGGCGCGCCGGTGAGATCGCCGAGCACCTCGGCCTCACGCGGCCCGCGATGAGCCGTCATCTGCGGGTGCTGCGAACGTCGGGGCTGATCGAACCCGCGAGTGACGATGCCGATGCGCGGGCCAAGATCTACCGCCTGCGGCCCGAGCCGTTCGGCCAGCTGCGGTCGTGGCTCGACGACGTCGAGCGGTTCTGGTCGCTCGAGCTCGTGGCGTTCAAGGCGCACGCCGAGCGCACGAGGAAGAAGTGAACGCGGGCGATCGCGTTCGCGTGGAGACGTTCGTGCGCGTCCCGATTGCCGATGCGTTCGAGGTGTTCACGCTCGAGATCGATCAATGGTGGCGGCGCGGTCCCCGCTACCGCATCGGCGGCACGCAACCGGGCACGCTACATCTCGAGCCGCGCCTCGGCGGCCGGATCTTCGAGCAGTACGGTGCCGAAGGCAGTGCGCTTCACGAGATCGGTGCGATCACGGCCTGGGATCCGCCCGGACACTTCGCGTTCACCTGGCGCGGGGGCAACTTCGCGCCGGGCGAAGTGACGACCGTCGACGTTCGGTTCGTCGCGAGCGGCGAGGGGACCCGGGTCACGGTCGAGCATCGCGGGTTCGCCGCGCTGCCCAGCGATCACCCGGTTCGCCACGCCAAGCCGGTCGAGGTCTTCATCCGCGACCTCGGGATGTGGTGGGCGACGCTGCTGACGAGCATGCGAGAACGAGGAGAGGACAGACCATGAGAGCGCAACCGGTGATCTGCGTACGATGGTGAGACGGCTGCGCTCGAGCCAATCGCATCACGCCTGCGCGTCACCGACCTGCCGCGCTCGTAGCGTCGTCGAAGGGGGATACGCTGATCGCAGCGGGCGATCGCGCTGGCGCCAAGTTATCGTGCGAGGCAGTGATCGCGCCCAGCGAGCTATCGGCGACGGCGGCGAACGACGATTCCGATCACGATCACGGACATCGCGACCGGCGAGCTCGGCGA
Organism: Myxococcales bacterium; assembly: GCA_043752985.1. Lineage (GTDB taxonomy): Bacteria > Myxococcota_A > Polyangia > Haliangiales > Haliangiaceae > JABFXX01. Next base: position 6,174 of record JAYUYE010001213.1, on the reverse strand, counting down.
GCTCTGCGCGCCGCAACAGCCGCCGCTCTTCGTGCGCACGCTCGCGGACGGTCGGCCGGGCGGCTTGGTTCCTGCCGCCGACGCCACGTTCGCGCTCGCGGGATCGACGACGACCGCGCAAGCGGCATCAAGCTTGACGATGACAGGGCGAGCGGGCGTGGTGCCGCCGGGCGTGACGCTCACGCTGCACGCGTTACCGTCACGCTTGGCGGTGATCGTCGCCATGCCGGCGAGCTGCGGGGCGTCGAGGATCACGTGCGTTCCGGGGGGCGCCGTGTAGCTCAGCGTGTCGCCGGTTGGCCATACGACCACGGCCTCACGCGGGCTCGTGATCCGGACGCCGGTCCAGCCCTTGCCCGATAGCGGCATCGAAACGACGGGCTTGCCCGCCGCGTCTGTCACCCCGATCACGTGCGTCGCGCTGGGCTCGGGTCCGGTCAGCTCGATGCGGTAGTCGCTCGCCTCGAAGCGCGCGGCGTCGCACGTCCCCTTCGGAATCCCCTTCGTGTAGCACTTCGTATGCGCGGTTCGACCGATCACGGGGCGGCCGGATGTCCGCGCGACATTCGTGATCGTCAGCTTCGTGGCGCCGACCGTCTTGCTGCCGATCTCTCCCTCGAGCGAGAGCCCGCCGGCGACCCGGAACCGCAAGTTCATCCCGCGTTCGGCCGCGCCGGTGGTCGCATGATCGATCACGACGAGCGCGGCGTCGGTGCCGCCCGCATCGGGAAGCAGCACGAAGTCGCGAGTCGCCATGGCCACGTCGCTGTCCTTGTCCTTGAACCGGAATGAATCGGCGTAATCGCAGCGCATCGCGACGACGCCAGACTTCGTTTGCGTCGCCCAGCTCCACGTCGAAGCTTTGGACCACGGACCCTGACTCGGCGTGTAATCCGCTGGCAGCAGCGCGGAGGCGACGGCAGGTGCGTTGCTGGTCAGCGTCGAGACGGATCCGTACGGAGAGGGATCGACGATCACATCATCGACGCCGCGACTGAGCACGAAGTTGCCCGCCTTCGGATGGCGGTGGTCGACCTCGATGCCCCGCGAGCACTCCGCGACGAGCCAGATGCCGCGGTCGTCCCACCGCGTGCGCGCGAACACGGTGCCTGTCGCGGCGGTCGCGTACCAGGTCGGCCATGCCGCTCGCGGCAGCCGCGCCGCCCGATCGCCGACGCCCGCGAGCGCGTCGTAGAGGAAGTAGTCCTTGTCGACGAGCTTGAGCCGCGCGAGCTCGCCACGCGCCCAGCGCCGGTCATCGGGCGCCGCATCGCCGAGCGCGACGGCGTTGAGCGTCAGCACGTGCGGCGCGATGTTGGCCTCCTCGTACTCGGTGTCCTGACCGACGTAGACGCGCTCGCCGGGCGATAGCCCATGAACGTGCCGCCGCAACACACTGGCGAGCCACGCCTCGACGCCGTCGACCTTGATCCCCGCGCGCCGCGCGATCCGTGCCGCAAGCGAGTAGTGCGCGACCGCGAGCGGACCGTACTGCCAGCCCTCGGGCCAGTCGCCGCCGTCGAGGATGCCGCCCGGCGCGAACGCGGGCGCCATGTCCTTGGCCCACAGCTCGTCAGCGACGAATGCCCACAGCTTGTCACCGCTCTGCTCGGCGGCCTCGCCACCCTGCGCGACCGCGATCATGGTCGCGGCGGCGAGGAAGCCGGCCTGGTAATTCGATCCTGGGACGCGCGCGCGATATCCCTTCGCGCGGTACCAGGTGAGCCACGCGGCCCACAGCTCACGCGCGTGCTGGCGCAGCTGCGGTGTCATGCCCGGCGCGCTGTGCAGCCAGTCGTACGCGAGCGCGGTGTATGGACCGATGTTGCGGATCACGTAGCCGGAGTCGCGCTGCACCGCGGTCTCGCCACCACCGCCATCGCCGATCCGCTCCTTGTCATCGAGCAGCGCCGAGAAGAACTTGATCGCGGTCTTCGAGTGCTGCGGATCGTTTGTCGCTGCCCATGCGACGAGGCACGCCTGCAGCACGCGCGACCACTCCGCGCCTTGATACAGGCCGCGATCATGCGCGCCGCCCTGGCCCGAGGTGCACAGCGCGATCGCTCCGACGACGGGCCCGCGCTCCTCCTGCGCCTGGGTCTTCCACGCGGCTTGCAGCTCCTTGTCGAGCAGCATGCGCGGATGCGGCCCGCTCGGTTCGGGGGGGGCTGCGTGCGCGATCGAAAAACCCAACGAACAGACGGTGACGAGGAGGACGGCCAGTTGCCGCATATCCCTTCATTGTAGCGTTGTTTCAGCGTCGCGCCGTGCGGCCGGTCAACGTCATCGTCTTCTCGATGAGTGAGACCATCTCACGGCGATCCTTGCTCTCGCCCGCGGCACTCTTCGCGAGGTCGCGGATCTGAGCGGGCCTGTCAGCGACCGCGGGGCGGGTGGTTCGCCACGGTCGCGCTCTCGGATGGGGGGACCTCTTCGGTGGTGAGCAGAACTCTCTCGCCGACCGTCGGCGTGCTCGAGTGGCTCGCCTCCGCCTTGGGGCGATGATGGCTCCACCAAGCGAGCGCGCGGTCCTCGCTCCACGCATGCTCGTCGGGGATCTCGATCGCGCGCAGCGCGGCGGCCAGCTCGCGGGCATCTGCGGGGCGATCCTTCGGATTCTTCGCGAGGCAGCCAATGACGATCGCCTCGAGCTCGACCGGCATCCAGCCTTTCACGCGCGACCGCAGCGGCGGTACCGGATCGTGGACGTGCGAACGAATCGCGCCGTCGTCGGTGATCCGCGGATAGACCTCGGACGATGTCAGTAGCCACCACGCCACGCAGGCGAGCGCGTACAGATCGCTGCGGCCGTCGGGACGCTCGCCGGTGACGAGCTCGGGTGCGATGTATCCGGGCGTACCGATCACGGCACCGTCCTTGGTCAGCTTCGTCGTCGCTGGCAGCGCAGAATCGGGCGCCGGCAACGACACGATGTCGATCGGATCGGCGATCGGATCATCGACATGATGAACAATGCCGAAGTCGAGCACCTTTGCGATGTCGACCTCGTCGGCGACCCGGCACAGGAAGATGTTCGCCGGCTTGATGTCGCGATGGAGCAGACCAGCGTCGTGCGCCTCGGCGAGCGACGAGCAGGTCTGGATCAGGAGGTGGATCACGCGGGCTGCCGGGACCGCGCCGTGCTCGCGGACGAGGTGATCGAGATCGAGCCCATCGAGGAGCTCCATCACGTAATAGAAGGTGCCGTCGTCGGTCGAGCCGTAGTCGAACAGCTCGATCGTGTGACGAGATCGCATCGTCGCCAGGGTCTGCGCTTCGCGGCGGAACCGTTCGCGCGCCTTGCGCCGGTACAGCGGATCCGCGAGGGCATCGGGACGCACCAGCTTCACCGCTGCCTCGCGCGCGAGCATCCGGTGCTCCGCTCGCCACACCTCGCCCATGCCGCCGACACCGAGCCGCGAGATCAGCCGATAGCTGCCGAGCTCCTTGATCCGAGCATGCGCGTCGCGTGCTGCCTGGCGTGCAGACTTCACGTCGCGGCGCATGCGCACCAAATTCCACGCGAACATCACCGCGACACCGAGCGCGAGGAATAGTGCACCGCCCGACGCAATGAGGCTGCGCTTCTCGAGGCGCCTGGTCGGACCGAGCAGCGTGCGTTCCGGGACGAGAGCGGCGAGGTACCAATCGAGCGGCGTCGCGATCCCACCACGCTGACCGCCGATCGGCGCCGCAGATGCGAGGTATCGGCCCTCGGGCGCGTCGACCTCGAAGAACATCAGGCGATCGATCCTCGTCGTGCCAATCGTGGTGAACAGCGCGGTCAGAGCGGGATCGGAGTAATCGGTCGCCCGCAGCAGTCGGCCCTCAGCGATCGCAGTCTGCGGAACGGACGCGACTGGAAAGGCGAGGATCGTCCCGTCTCCCGCAAACACCACGGACCGCGAGCCTTCGAGCGGTGAGCGGACCAGGAACTTCGACAGCGCACCGACATCGAAGTCGACCGTGACGACCGCCTGGAGCGAGCCATCGGACGCGTAGACTGGCTCGACGCACGAGATTCCCGTCGACTTCGACGTGAAGTACACGCGCGGTGGGGTCCAGGTCCGTTGCTTGGTCTGCACCGCGAGCGTGTAATGTGGGCGCTTGCGAACGTCGTAGTCGGTGGTCAGCGTTTCGGTCGCGCGCACGCCGTCGCCGACGATCTGGTAGTTCGTGCGTACGGTCCCGGTCTGCGTGATCGCGCTCTCCTGCACGTGGATCTCGTTGGGCGCCGCCGGGGGCACGAAGGTTCCGCGCATGATGCCGTTCGGGAATCCGATGCTGACGTTCGCCACGCCGGGGCGATCCACCATCAGGTCGTGCATCCGCGGCCCGACCTCGGCAATCGGCAGCGCGGGATCCGCGAGCGCTCGCAACCGGCCGAGCACGGGATCCGCCTGGTCGAGCGCGAACGCGACGTCGTGCCGAACATCCTCTGCCTGCGCAGCGAGCTGACGTCGGGCCATGCCACCGCTGGCCTCGTTCGTCGCGCGCCGCCCGAGCATCATCACGACGACACCGGCCGTGATCACGAGCGTGGGCACGATGATCAAAATGCCGACGGGCGAGGCGAGCACCCGGCCGAGGCGAGCCGCGGTCGGGGCATCCCGGATGCTGTTCGCCCCCGCGGTCGGATTCACCGCCTCCAGTGTATCAGCGAGCGACGGTCGCGGTCGTGCCGCGCAGCGTCCGTGCACGCTCGATCAGCGAGACCAGCTCGGTGCGTTCGGTATTGTCGCCAGCCGCTTCGCGTGCGACCGCCGCGATCCGGTCGAGCGACCAGCCCTTGGCTTCGTCGGCGCCGCGCACGACGTCGGCAAACGCCGCCACCGTGAATGCAAACCGGAGGTCGGGTGCGGCGCCCTCGATTGCGGGCGCAGGAGCGCTCGTCACACTCCGGCCTTGGCGCGCGCGCTGATGATCCGGAGGTGCGCCTCGTGACCGGTAGGGCCGACGTTCACGACGCGCGCCGAGCCTGCGTAGGTGACGATCGCGACGCTGTCACGCGGGCCGGAGGTGCTCGTCAGGATCTTCAGCGCGTCGGTCGCGATCGCCGGCAAATAGCAGAACTCGACCGTCCCGACACCGTGGCGCAAACGAGCTGCGACGTAGCTGTCACCTTCGGACCGAAGTGACGTCAATTGCCGGGATCTTGGCGTTCGTTGTTTCCGTGCGGTCACGTGGCGAGAGCCGTCCTGACAAATGGCCTTCGTAGGGTGCGCGCATGGTCCGTACCGCCCGCACTCGCTGGACATCACTGTTGGCGTTGCTCGTCGTCGGAGCCATCGGAACCGCACGTGCGGATGAGCCGGCGCCGCCCGCAGAAGCCGCGCCCGCGGAGCCGCCGCCGTCTCCGCCGGAGACGCCGCCCGCGCAGACGCCGCCTGCAGCCACGCCAGCGGAGGCGCCACCCGTTGCACCTGCACCGCCGGCTCCGGTTGCGCCGACCGGTACCGCGACGATCCGCGGCAGCTTGATCGACAACAACACCAAGGAAGGGCTGCCGGCCGCCACGATCCAGGTCAAAGGCGTCCCTGGCGGTGACATCACCACCGCCGCCGAGCTCGACGGCACCTACTCGATCGCGGTGCCCCCGGGCACGTACACGATCGTGTTCTCGACGCCGGAGTACGTGGAGCAGTCGCGCTCGATCACGGTCGCCGACCAGCAGACCACCGACCTCAGCCTCAACCTTGATCCGGTCCCCGCGACCGGCACCGAGGAGACCATCGAGATCACGGGGACGATCGACTCTCGCAAGGAGTCCGCCGTGCTCGCCGTCCGCCGCGCGGCCTCGACCCTCAGCGACGCCGTGAGCTCGCAGGAGATCGCGCGGACGCCCGACAGCAACGCCGGCGACGCGATGAAGCGCGTCGTCGCCGTCACCGTCACCGACGGCAAGTACGTCGCACTGCGCGGCCTCGAAGGTCGCTACGTGACGACGCTCCTCAACGGCGTCCTGCTCCCGAGCCCCGAGCCGGATCGGAACGCGGTACCGCTCGATCTGTTCCCGACGAACCTGCTGTCGACAATGACGGTGATGAAGAGCTATTCGGCCGATCTGCCGGGGCAGTTCGGTGGTGGCACGCTGTCGATCGACACCAGCTCGTTCCCGACCAGCTTCGAGATGAAGCTCGGTGTCTCGACCTCGGCGAATACGATCTCGACCGG
>JAYUYE010001212.1:0-6274 GCA_043752985.1 Myxococcales bacterium | reverse complement strand
TGCAACCATTGAGCGAGGAGCTCGAGGCGCACGGCTTCGCCGCGCGAAGCGAGACGATCCTCCGCCTCGCCGGCCCGGGTGCACCGCGACCCGGACTCGTCGATCGAGACCTCGTCGCACGTCAGGTCGCGCAGGATGTCGATGCCGCGAACCTCCAGTTCACGAGCGGTCAGTACACCGAAGCAGCAAAGACCCTGGTTGCTGCGATCGATTCGATGCACCGCAACCCCGCGCCGTTCGTGATCGACACGAGCAACACCGATGTGATGTACAAGGCGCTCGCCACGCTGGCGCTCTGCAAGAAGAAGCTCGGCGACGCAGCTGGCGCGGTCGCAACCATGAAGGAGCTCATCCGCATGTTTCCGTCACGCCCGCTGCCGCGGAACAAGTACGGCCCCAGCGACGAGGCGTTCTATCGCGAGGTCTACCAGCAGGTGCAGGAGATGGGACGCGGGCGCTTGTCGATCACGGGTGGCGACAGTCGCGCCGTACTCTTCATCGACGGTCAGATCCGCGGCATCGGGACGACGAACCTCGCCGGTCTGATCCCCGGCGTGTATCACGTGTTCGTCCAGGTTCCACAAACACTGGGCCGAGCGTACGAGGTCACCGTCCATTCCAACGGAGATGCGTACTTGAACGCGAAGTACGAGATCGATTCCACGTTGTGGGTAACGGATTCGTGGATCGGCTTTCAATTCGCGACCGAGACGGAACGCCAGCAGGAGGCGCGCTACGCGGGCGAGATCTCGCGGCGATGGGCACCTGATAACGGCAAGTACGTCGTGATCGGCACCATGCAGCTTCAAGGTAAGCCAGCGTTGATCGGCACGGTCTACGCGAGCGACGAAAGAGTGCTGCTAAGCGCAGCGGTCGCGTTCTCGGAAGCGAACGACGAGAAACTGCGGGACCTGGCGCGATTCCTCGCCAATGGGACCCCGGCGGAGGGCCTACGCGTGGTCAAGGGACGTGACGACCCAGCCATCGCGCGAGCCGCACCGCGACGACGTGTGTCGAGGGCACTGCCGGTAACCGTGATCGCCGTGGGTGCGCTCACCATCGCAGCAGGTAGCGTGATGGTCTCGATCGACGAGGACGACGACGGCTCGAAGTTTGAATACAGCGACACTGCCCCTGCTGGCGTCGGACTCGTGATCGGTGGGACCGTTGCAGCGGGGGTCGGAGCCTTCTTGTGGCTCCGCCAAGGCTCCAGCTCTGGCGCACCCGTCGTGAGCATCGGAGCGTCGCGTAGTTTCCTCGGCTGGGCGGGCCGGTTCTGACTCTGAGTCTCGGCGGGATATCCTTGCTGCGATCGTGGATGCGTTTCTGCGCGAGCCCCCGGGTCCGATCGCCTGCTGCGAGAGAATCCACCCGATGTCGAGAAGGGTGAAGACTTCAAAGTCCAACACGCTGGCCACTCCTACAATGGAGTTGTCGTAGGCGCTGGCAGATCGTGTCGAGAGACAATGACGCATGCAGCGATCTGCACCATTGCAAAGCCAGACTCGAACTTCGAAGATATTTCGATGCGCATGCACCTGTCGCTACTTCTTGTCCCGGCGATCGTAGCGACCGCCAACGCCTCCCCCCGTATTTCGGGTCTTGGCTTCACGCTCGTTGCGGCGAAGGGATGGGATGACAAGACGTCAGGCGCCGAGATCTCGTTGAGAAATGGGGATGCCAAGCATCTGCGCGCCACGCTGATCCCAGATTTCGCAGACCGCGTCTCAACGTCCGTCAAGACCGACGCCGCATGTTTGTCGATCGGGACCGAGTTCGCCAAGACGTTCGGCGCCGAGCACCCGAAGCCCGCGAGGGCCTACGCCGCAAAGCGCAAGACGTGCGAATTCGTGGGAACTCTTGGCGGGCTCCCTGCCCTCACAATCATGATCCCGATCGGCAAGACCGCAGCGGTCGTTATCTGTTTCGGCCCGAAGACGAGCACGGATTGGCACGCCGACTGCCGCACGATGGCGGGCTCGATCGCGATCGCTCCGAAATCGAAACCGGCTCCGGTCACCACGCCTGGCGTCACCACGTCCAAGCTCCCCAGCGGAGGCACCCGAATCCGGGTAGCCAATGCTCAGTTCGACCTTCCCGCCGGCTGGGAGCATCGTGCGAGCACCGCCGATCAGATCTTCGCTGCACTCAAGGGCGACGCGGTCTTCAGCGTGTCCCGCATCCCCCGCCTCTTCAAAAACGACACGGAGGCGAACTGCAGCAAGCTCGCAGTGAGCGCAGCGAAGGCGCAAAACGCAAAAGTCGAAGGGCGCCTCGCCAAGCTCAACGTCGGACCTGCATGCACGCTCAGCATGGATTACCCGCTCGTCGCGAACCTCGTCGCCTATGTCAACGGTCCTGGTCCGGACGAGCACTTACTCTTCTCGTGCCTCTCGACATCAAAGGACCTGGCGATCATCAAGGAGTGTGGATCCGCGCTCGGCACTCTGGCGTTCGACAAGAAGCAATAGCGGAACCCGGCGAACCGCTACGTGCCCGTGCGATCGTCGGCGCGTAGCTCGTGAGCCCTTGGTCGGCCGTTCAACTCTGCCCCGCGCCAGCCCGGGGACCCTTGTCTCGTTGCGTCACGGCAACCGTCAGCCGTGACGGTTTTAACGTCATTGTTCCTCGACGTTCGCGCAGACGCGGTACGACTCCCTGCATGGACTTCGCGCTCGATGCCGAGCAATCCCTGATCGTCCAGACGGTCAGAAAGTTTTCCGACCGTGATCTGCGCGGCTGGGCCGCTGATGCAGATCGTGCCGGAGTGGCTCCGGACCGGCTGACCGCCCTCGGAGGTGAGCTCGGCTTCTTCCTCGACGCGGTACCCGCCGAGGCCGACGGCCTGCTCGACGGCGACTACTCACACCTCGCGCGCGCACTCCGTGGCTTCGAGCTCGGGCGCGGATGCCCTGCCCTCGCCGCTCTGCTCGAGACCAACGTCGAGCCAGCGCTCGCGGTTCATCGCTGGGGCTCCGCCGCCGCGAAGAAGGCGTTGTTCACGTCGCTTGCCGCCGGGGGCCTCGCGACTCTCGCGCATGACAGCCGCGGCAACCTCGAGCTCTCCGACGAGGGCCTGGACCTGCGCGTCAGCGGCAAGCTCGGTCCGGTCCCCGCGCTCGCGACCGCTACGCATGTGCTCGTCGCCGCGAAGGACGTCCTGTTCCTCGCCGCGACCGACGGGATGAAGCGCGACGCGATGACGCCGTCGGGCTGGCGCGCGGCGAAGTGGGCCACCGCGACGCTGACGACGCACCGGATCCCGGCGGACTTCATCCTCGCGCGCGGCACCGCGGCACAGGCCGCGAGCGCCGAGGTCCTGACCTGGGCGCGTGCCTCGCTCGCCGCCCGGGCGGCCGGTGTTGCCGTCGCCGCGATGGAGTACGCCGAGCACTACGCGAAGGAGCGGATCCAGTTCGGCCAGGCGATCGGTCAGTTCGAGTCACTGATCCGGCTGCGCGACGACGCTCTCACCACCGCGAGCGCCGCGAAGCTGTTCGCACTCCACGCGGCGTGGGCGATCGACAAGGGCCTGCCGGGCGCACACGATCTCGCGAGCCGCGCCCGCGTCCTCGCCGGTGACGCGGTCACGCGTGCCACGATCGATGCCGTCCAGATCTACGGCGGCTACGGCTTCGTCAACGACTTCCCCGTCGAGAAGCTGATGCGCGATGCACGTGCGTTCGAAGCACTGCACGGAGACGAACGACTCGGTCGCGTCCTCGCTGCGAAGAGCAAGCCAGAGTAGGAATGCACGCCATGGACATCTTCCACGACAACCCGCTGTTCACGGGCATCCGCCAGATGCTCGGCGCGTTCGCGAAGCAGCAGATGCGTCCGATCGCGACCAAGCACGATCAAGAAGAGTCGATGCCGTGGGACCTGATGAGGTCCGCGCAGGCGCTCGGCCTCACCCAGTCCGCACTCCTCGACGGTCGCAAGAAGCTGACCGGCGTCGACGAGGATCCCGATCCGAAGAAGCCGAAGAGCCAGGCCCGCCTCGCCGTCGCCGCGTCCGAGGAGCTCGCGTGGGGCTGCGCCGGCATTGCGCTCGCGCTCGGTGGCTCTGGCCTCGCCGCTTCGCCCGTCGCGCGCATGGGCACGGACGAACAGAAGGCAGAGTTCAAGAAGCTCCTGACGGGTCCCGACGACAAGGGCCACATCAAGGTCGCCGCGATGGCGCTGTCCGAGCCCGCGACCGGCTCGGACATCTCCGGCCTCAAGACCACCGCGCGCACCGACGGCGATCACTGGATCATCCGCGGCACCAAGCAGTGGATCACAAACGGGCAGTCCGCGAACGTCTACGTCGTGTGGGCGCAGACCAACGAGACCGCGGGTCGCGCGGGCATCAAAGGCTTCATCGTTGCGCGCGGCACACCGGGCCTCGTGCCCGGCAAGAAAGAAACCAAGCTCGGCATCCGCGCCTCGGAGACCGCGCAGGTCCACTTCGAGGACGTTCGCGTCCACAAGGACATGATGCTCGGAATCGCCGGCGCCACCGCGGGCTCCGGCGGTCTCGCCGATACGAAGAAGATGCTCGACTCCACGCGCCCCGTCGTCGGCTCGCAGGCGACTGGCATCGCGCGCGCCGCGTACGAGTTCCTCCTCGACCGCGTGCGTGGAGGCTCGCTCCACGGCACGCCGATGGCGAGCCACCAGCACATCATGTTCGAGCTCGCCGAGATGAACATGGAGATCACGTCGTCGCGCCTGCTCGCGCACAAGGCGGCGTGGATGGCGGACCACCACATCGAAAACGTCGCCGAGTCATCGATGGCGAAGGCGCATGGCGCCCGCACCGCGCAGTACGTCACGACCCGCGCGATGGTCCTCCTCGGCGAGGAGGCGCTCGAGCCAGGTCACCCCGTCGAGAAGTGGTACCGCGACGCCAAGATCTACGACATCTTCGAGGGCACCGGTCAGATCCAGCGCCGGATCATCGCGAAGCACCTCACGGGCACCAATCCGACCTGAGTCAGCGCGGCAGGTCGCTGACCGCGATCTCGATCGGCACGTTCAGCGGACGCAGCATGTCGCCGTCGCGCAGCGTCATAGCGTGGCGTAGCCATCCTTCGCGGGCTTCGTATAGACCGCGACGCTGACATCGCCTGGCTCGGACACGTCGATGATCCAGTACTCCGGGACCCCGGCCTCGGCGTAGATCTTCTCGTCGTCGAACACACCCAAATTGACGAGCTCGTCGTACTCGCGGCGGGCGAGCGGGCGTGGCCCATCCGGCTTGATGTCGTCGAGGTCCAGCAACGGTTGCAGCATAGCATCGCCCACCTGCTGCTCATCGCTGCGTTCCTCGTGCCGGTCGCAAGCGGGCGAAACCGCAAGCGCCCGCGTCCGGTTCGTCCGGAACACCGCCGGACGGGTCCGAGCAGCGGACGCTAGTGTTCGGTCTCGTCGACGCGACGGGGCATGAACGGAACGATCTGCGCGACATCGCGGATCGGTCGCGTGAGGTCACTGATCTGCGCCTGCTGGCGCCGCGACAGCACCATCACCGCGCACGCCGCCTCGGCCGCAACCCGGCGATTGATCGCGCCGAGCATCTTGCGACCAGCCCGCGACCGCCGCATCCCGAGGACCACCAGGTCGCAGGCCGTCGCCTCGAACAGGATCGCGGCCGCCGGATCATCGCTGCGCACGACCTCCACGGTTGGCGTGCCCGGGATGTTCATGTCAGAGAGCCGGGTCACGATCTTCAAGGCAGCGGCGTGCTCGTCGTCCGTCGACTTCGTCGGAATCACGCAGAGGAACACGAGGTCGCGTGGCAACTCGCGTGACAGCGTCGCGAGCACTCGCGCGCGGAGCTCGTGCTCGTCGCTCTTGCCGGCGATCGGCACGAGGACGCGCTTTGCGTTGCCGATCCGCCAGTCGTCCGGTGCGCGCATCATGGCGACATCGCAGTCGACCCCGTTGATCAGTTTCTCGAGCTCGCGGTCGAACTTCCCCTCGATTGTTTTCGGGATGCCGAACAGCAAGCTCTCGCAACGATGCTCGTCGGCGATTCTCCGGATCTCGCCCCAGTGATCCGGCGCCGAGGTGATCAGCGCCTCCGGGGAATGCCCGGCCGCGTAGCTCGCGCCGAGGGCCTGCCGGAACGCCTCCTGCGCATCGGCGAGCTGCGCGACCGGATCCCCCGCCCCACCCTTCGTCGCGCGGATGATCGACAGTAGCAACACACGCGCGAACTCCGACGGCGCGAGTGCGTTCGCAATCTCGACCATCGATGTCGCACTCTTCGGATTCGCGATCGGCAGCA
>JAYUYE010001211.1:0-2470 GCA_043752985.1 Myxococcales bacterium | reverse complement strand
AATTTTGCCCGAATGTTTCCGGGTGCCAAGGACGAACATCACGGCGGTCCGCGTCAGGGCATTCGGAGTACCTTGGTTCTGTGACCCGCCTCGCGCTTCGGAGTGTCCTGATCGCGCTGATGGCGTGTGGCTCGACGCCGCCCGCGATCGTCTCCCCGCCGCCAAACCGTGCGGAATCGGAGGCAACACCGCCGCCCGATCCCGTGGCTGCGCCGGTCCCGGTCGCAGCCGGCCCGCCCGTGATGCCCGCCGAGCTCCTCGTCCGCCCCCCGGTGCCGGGGACGGGAAACCTGTTGTTCATGGGAGCGAGCGCTCGAGTCGATACCTTCACGGTCACGTTTGCGCGCAGCGCTCACAAGCAGGTCGGCCGGATCACGACGGGCCTGTTCGACTTCGTGATCACGAAGGGCGGCAAGAAGGTCAACCTCCACCTCGAGACCGACCAGCAAAAGTTCCAGGCGGAGATGGTCGCGCACGGCGCGCTGTTCGTTTTCGAGCAGCGCTCAGACGACGTGTTCACCGTCATGCTCGCGGCCGCGGCAGCACCACCGCTCCTCGAAGAGCCGGCCTGCATCGTCCTGATCGACCAGGCCGCACGGCGCGCCGGGATCATCGACATCCGCTCCGCTGCCATGACCGAGGAGGGGATCCTCCGCGTCCGGCGGGACGCATGGACCGCGTACTGCGGTCGCTACACGAAGCGCGTCTGGTTCAGCCCCGGAGCCGGGGCCGCCGACGGCGCTACTCCTTGACGCCGTGCTTCGCCTTGATCTGCTCGAGTACCTTCGAGTACTCGACATCCCACGCCTGGGTGCCTTCGTCGAGGTTCTTGATCCGATCACGAACTTCCTGATCGATCGCCTCGTCCACCTGCATGTGCTTCTTGCAGATGTCCTTGATCTTGCGGCGCAGGATGGCGTCCTCGGCGAACACCTCCTCGACATGGCGCGACGCCATGAACGCCTCGAGCATCTGGTTCGCGATCCAGGACAGGCCGTCTTCGCCGAGGCCGAACTCCTTTTGATCCGCGAGCTGGCGCTTGGTGCGGCCGAGGTGCGAGTAGGGTAGGCCTCGGATCTCGAGGATGTCCTTCGCGCGCTCGGTCAGCTCCTTGTCGACCCGGATGTACTCCTTGAGGACAGACGCCGAATCCAGCTGGGCCTCGTTGTTGTCGCTGACTTCGATATCACCCGCTGCGGTCAGCGTCGTGATGATCTCGGCCGCGATGGAGTCGACCTTCCCTGGATACAGTCTCATCTCGGCGGCACTGTAGGGTCCGAAGGGCACCCTTGCAAGGCACGTAGCGTACTCTCGCGGTCCTTTTTTCAACGATGTGCACCATCGCTCTCCTCCTCGACACCGTCGCTGACGCACCACTCGTGCTCGCTGCGAATCGCGATGAGCTGTACGCGCGACCGACGCGACCGCCCGAACGGTCGGTGTCGGGCGTCGTCGGTGGTGTCGACGTGTTGTCAGGAGGAACCTGGTTGGCGGTTCGCCCCGGTGGTCAGTTCGCAGCGGTGACAAACCAACGTGCGCTCGCGCCCCCGCTGCCTGGTCTGCGCTCCCGCGGCCTCGTCGTGCGCGAGCTGGTCGAGGCCGATGACGCCGATGCGTATGTCCGCGCGATCGATCCGACGCGCTACGCGAGCATGAACCTCGTGTGGGGCGATGGTCGGCGCGCCTCGATCGCCTATGTCCGGCAGGACGGCGGTCTCGAGATCCATCCGCTCGGTCCCGGGATCCACGTCCTGTGCAATGACCGGCTCGGCGCCGAAGGCTTTCCGCGCGGCGCGCGGTTGGCTGCGGCGCTGACCGCGGTCGCCGGCCAATCGTTCGAGGTCTGCAGACCGATGATCGAGCGTGCACTCGGAGATCACACGCGGGTTCCGCTCGCCGACGTACCGTCTTCGGACCTGCCGGTGGAGCTCGCGCGCGAGCTGTCCGCGACGTGCATCCACTCCGAGCTCTACGGGACCCGCTCGGCGACGATCTACGCGGCAGCGCCCGGTCGCGCGCTGCACTACCTGCACGCCAACGGTCCGCCGTGCACGAGACCGTTCATCGATCGGAGCGCGCTCCTTGGCTGATCCACGTCCCCGCAAGCTCGTCGTCGCCGGCCTGATCGTGGGTGACGATCAGCGCGTCCTGATCACGCAGCGCCGCGCCGATCAGAGCCTGCCGCTCCAGTGGGAATTCCCGGGCGGAAAGGTCGAGCCGGGCGAGGCGCCACGGGATGCGCTCGCGCGCGAGCTCGCGGAGGAGCTCGGGGTCGTCGCGACCGTCGGCAAGATCTGGGACGTCTTGTTCCACGCGTATCCGGCGTTCGACCTCGTCATGCTCGTCTACGTCTGTCGGCTCGCTGCGGGCGAGACCCCGCGCGCGGTCGAGGTCGCGGATCTCGTCTGGGTGCGAACCGACGAGCTACCGGGCGAATGGGACATCCTGCCCGCGGATCGTCCGCTGGTGA
>JAYUYE010001210.1:0-2470 GCA_043752985.1 Myxococcales bacterium | reverse complement strand
CGTACTCGCGCAGCGAGCTCGAGAACACGTTCATTCGACTCGTCGGAGGAGCCGATGCGGGCAATTAGCATCATCTATCGCCGCGAGCTCGGCGCCTACCTGCGGTCGCCCTTCGCCTGGGTGATCGCGGCGCTGGCCCTGCTCGTCGACGGCCTTTTGTTCCAGGGCTACGTGATGAGCGGCGAGCAGCTCTCCGCGGTCGTCCTCGAGCGGTTCTTCTACGTCTCGAGCGGCGTCTCGATCGGCGCGGGCATGCTGCTCTCGTTCCGGCTGATCTCGGAGGAGAGGCAGACCCACTCGCTCGTCCTGCTCAACACCTCACCTGTGCGAGACACCGAGATCGTGCTCGGAAAGTTCTTCGCCGCGCTGACGTTCCTCCTCGTCCTGCTCCTGCTCTCGTTCTACATGCCGCTCCTCATCAAGGTGAACGGCAAGATCACGCTCATGCAGGTCGTCGTCGGCTACCTCGGCCTGTGGATGATCGGTGCGGCCTCTCTAGCGATCGGCTTGTTCGCGAGCACGCTCGCGCGCAATCAGCTGGTCGCCGGCGTCGCAGCGCTGGTGATGCTGATCCTGATGGTGTTCCTCTATCCGTTCGCGAAGAAGCTCGACTCGCCGGTGCGTGAGGTGCTGCAGGAGATGGATCTGTGGTGGATCCACTTCCAGACCGGCTTCATGCGCGGCGTGTTGAACCTCAAGGACGTGGTCTATTATGTCGCGGTCACCTACTTCTTCCTCCTCCTCGCTGTGAAGACGCTGGAGGCGAAGCGATGGCAATGAGAACTGCATCTCCATGGTGGCTGTCCCTCGTGCTCGGGGTTGGCCTGTTCCTGTTCTTCATCGGCGAGCGGCTGTTCGGCCACGAGTCGGGTGTCCGCAGCGTGATGTCGATGCTCGGCGTCGTGCTGGTGCTCGGCGCGACGATCATCCGCGTCTGGACGATGCTGGGCACGACCGGCGCCCGCCGCCGCGTCGAGCGCACGCTCCTCTTGTTCCACATCGGAACGGTCGTCGCCCTGCTGCTCTACGCATTGACCACGAACTGGGGCCTGTCGAAGCTGTCCTTCAGCGAGGCCGGTGCCACCAAGTTCACGACCGCAGCGACGGTGCTGTGGGCCGTGATCCTGTTCGCCTCGACCGTCCCCGTCCTCATGATCGAGCTGTCGCTCGGTCAGGCGCTGCGCACGAACTTCGATGTCGGTGCCCGCGAAGGCGACGAGGCCGGCGTCGAGTACTACCGCGTGCGCGATATCGGCTGGTCCGGACTCTCGGTCGCGCTCGCGTCGGCGTTCCTGATGGTCACCTGCCAGGTTGCCTCCAAGCGCAACGTCCAGCGCGACGTCAGCTACTTCAAGACGGCCGCCCCCGGCGAGTCGTCGCTGAAGATCGCAGCCGCGACCACCGATCCGGTCAAGGTCCTCCTGTTCTTCCCCGCCACCAACGAGGTCAAGGCGCAGGTGAAGGACTACTTCGAGGCGCTCGCGAAGGCGGCCCCCGGCAAGATCACGATCGAGGAGCACGACCGGTTCTTCAACGCGGAGCTCGCCGGCAAGTACAAGGTGACCAAGGACGGCGTGATCGTGCTGGTCAAGGGAACGGGCGACGCCGAGAAGTCGCAGACGATCGACGTCGATGTCGACATCGAGAAGGCGCGCAAGGGCGCCGGCAAGCTGCGCAACCTCGACCGCGAGGTCAACTCGCTGCTGATGAAGCTCGTCCGCGAGAAGCGCAAGGCCTACGTCATGACCGGCCACGGCGAGATCAATGATCCGGACTCCGTGCCGCCCGATCTCAAGGGCCGGATTCCCGAGCGCCGCACCACCGTGTTCAAGAAGCGCCTCGCTGAGCTCAACTACGAGGTCAAGGATCTCGGCCTGATCGACCTCGCGACCGGCGTGCCCGATGACGCCACCGTGGTCATCATGCTCGCACCGTCGCTGCCGCTGCAGAGCGCCGAGTGGGATGCGCTCGCTCGCTACGTCGACAAGGGCGGCCGCATGCTGATCGCGCTCGACCCGAAGTCGGATCCGACGCTCGGACCGCTCGAGGGCAAGCTCGGCCTCAAGTTCAACCCGGGCGACCTCACCGACGACAAGGCGTTCCTGCCTCAGCGCGGCACGCCCGCGGATCGCCGGTTCGCGATCACCACGCAGTTCTCCGCGCACTCGTCGACCACGGCGCTGTCTCGCTCGGTCGACAAGGGCCTGATCCTGATCGACTCCGGTGCGCTCGAGGATGCCCCGTTCGCCCCCGGCGGCGCGGCTCCCACCAAGACGATCACCATCCGCTCGATGGAGACCGCGTTCCTCGACTTCAACAACAACTTCAACTTCGACGCCCTCAGCGAGAAGCGGCAGAAGTGGAACATCGGTGCCGCGGTCGAGGGCCCGAAGGTCAAGGACAAGGACGGCAAGGAGGTCGATGGCTTCCGCGCCCTCGTGTTCGCCGACGCCGACCTGTTCGCCGACGC
>JAYUYE010001209.1:0-2472 GCA_043752985.1 Myxococcales bacterium | reverse complement strand
GGCGATCCCCGTCTCGAGATAGGCGGCATCGCGCGGGCCCACGGGATTCGCGGCGAGGTCGTCGTGCACACGCACGACCCCGATTCGGTGATCCTCGGAAACATCGACTCGATCTGGGTCGGTGGTGTCCTGAAGAAGATCGTCAAGGCGCGCGGCACGCACCACGGCTGGTTGGTCGCCCTCGAGGGCGTCGCCACCCGCAACGACGCCGAGCTCCTCAAGGGCCAGGTCGTCGAGGTCGATCGCACCCTGCTCGACATGGAGGAGGGCGACGTTCTCCTCGATGACCTGATCGGTTGCGAGGTGCGCCTCGTCGACGGCCGACCGTGGGGCAAGGTCGCCTCGATCGAGCTTGGACATCACGATCTCCTCGTCATCCACGACGGCGAGGTCGAGCGGATGCTGCCGCTCGTCGATCAGTTCGTCACGAACATCGATGTGGCCGCGGGGATCATCACCGTCGATCCGCCCGAAGGCCTGCCCGAGGATCGGCTCAAGAAGTGAAGTTCTCGGTCGTGACGATCCTGCCAGAGCTCATCGAACCGGCTCTCACGGCCGGTGTCGTCGGCCGCGCCCGCGAGCACGGCGTGATCACCGTCGAGACGGTCAACCCGCGCGACTTCACGAGCGATCGCCACCGCACCGTCGACGACAATCCCTACGGCGGTGGGCCCGGCATGGTGATGAAGGTCGAGCCGCTGCTCGCCGCGATCGGCAAGGCCGCGGGCGATCCCCCGGCGCACCGAATCTTCCTGTCGCCGGCGGGCAAGCCGCTGACCCAGGCGCGGATCAAGGAGCTGTCGGCGCTGCCACACCTCGTGCTCGTGTGCGGGCGCTACGAGGGCATCGACGAGCGCGTGATCGAGCTCGCGATCGACGAGGAGCTGTCGCTGGGGGACTACGTGCTCTCGGGCGGCGAGCTCGGCGCGCTCGTCATCATCGATGCGGTCTCGCGGTTCGTGCCGGGCGTGCTCGGCGAGGCGACCTCGACCGACGACGAATCACACGCGGCGGGCATGCTCGAGTATCCGCAGTACACGCGGCCCCCGAAGCTGACGGCGATCCAATGGGTCGCTGCACCGGCAGCGCGCGTGCCCACCACCGTCGAGCTCGACGTCCCCGCCGTGCTGTCGTCGGGAAATCACGCCGTGATCGCGGCGTGGCGACGCGCGCAGTCGATCGCGCGGACCGCGCAGCGCCGGCCCGATCTGTTCGCCAGGGCGACGCTATCGAAGACTGACCGCAAGGGGCTGCCGCCCGACCTCCGCGCGCGCACGCACCTCGCGCTCGTGCACCACCCGTGCACCGATCGCACCGGCAAGATCGTCACGACCTCCCTGACGAACTTCGACGTTCACGACCTCGCGCGCTCGACGATGACGTACGGCCTCGCCGCGTATCACATCGTCACGCCGATCACGGTGCATCGTCAGAAGGCCGCGCACATCGCAAGCCTGTGGCTCGAGGACGAAGCGGCCCGCAGTGAAGCCGCCCGTTCACCGAGCGCCGGCAGCCGGGCCTCGGCACTCGCCCTCGTCCGGACCGCGGATTCGGTGGAGACGGTCCTCGCGGAGCTCACCGCGGAGTACGGGCAGGCCCCGCTGGTGGTCGGGACCTCGGCCCGCTCCGAGTCATTCCCGTGGGCGCAGCGCCGATCTCCGAGCGAATTTCTCGCCGAGGCCACCCTCGATCCCAGCCCCGTTCTGATCCTGCTCGGGACCGGCTGGGGTCTCGCCGATCAGTTGATTCCCTCGGTGTCTCGGGTGCTTGCGCCGATCGAAGGGGCTTCGGACTGGAACCACCTCTCGGTTCGCAGCGCGGGTGCGATCCTCCTCGATCGACTGTTCGGCCGGTGACGCTTCCGTCGGCTTGACGCCACGGGGTGATCTCTGGCAGAACCCTGCGTCCCACCGGCCTTTTCTTCCGAGGCCGTGGATGACGGATGAACATCATGAGCGCCAGCCGGATCCTCGATTCCATCGATAAAGCTCAACGTCGCCAGGCGACCCTTCCCGAGTTCCGTCCTGGAGACTCGATCAAGGTCTGGGCAAAGATTCGTGAAGGCGAGAAGACTCGCCTCCAGGCCTTCGAGGGCGTGTGCATTCGCCGCGTCGCCAAGGGCTCTCGCTCGACCTTCACGGTCCGCAAGATCTCCTACGGCGTCGGCGTCGAGCGCATGTTCCCGGACAACTCGCCGAACATCGAGAAGATCGAAGTGGTCGCGCGTGGCCGCGTTCATCAGGCGAAGCTTTATTACCTCCGCGATCTGTCGGGCAAGGCTGCCCGCATCAAGGAGCGCGACGGCACGCAGCAGGACGAGACGCCCGAGGTGGCTGCCGCCGACGGTGCCGAGACCGCGGCTGCCGAGCCGAAGAAGAAGGGCGCCCGCAAGGAGCGCAACCGCGCCAAGAAGGCCGGCGCGTCCGCCGCCTAGCGCCCGGTTCCCGCCGCGGGAACCACTTTCAACCCTGC
>JAYUYE010001208.1:0-6295 GCA_043752985.1 Myxococcales bacterium | reverse complement strand
TTGTCGATCGTGTTCTGCGACAGCGAGTCGTAGTTGAGCAGCTGGATCGACGGCAGCTGGTAGTCGCCCTCGCCGAGCTTGATGAACGACTGGCGGTCGGCGTCGGCGGCCTTCTCCTTCAGCGCCATCTCCGCCTTGTCGGCGTGCTTGAACCGCGGCTCGACGATCATCGGGCCCTTGTCGCCGTTGATCACGGCGATCGGCTCGTTCGAGTTTTCCCCGTCGACGATCAGCGCCTGCGCCTTCTGCTCGGCGTTCGCGACCTCGGGCGCCTTCGTGCCCTGCGGGAACCGCGAGCGCTTGCCCTTGTTCGGAACGTCGTCCGCGGCCGCAGCGACGACACTGTCGTTCGCGGCCGGGCCGGGAACGGCGAGATCGATCTCGGTGACCTGGATCGCCGGCTTCTTCTTCTTCTTCGGCGCTTCCTCGCCGTTCGTCGCGGCACCGCGTTCGATGATCATCGGTGCATCGACGCGATCGCCAGCGCCAACCTCGAGGACATCGTCGTCCTCTTCTTCATCCTCGTCATCGCGGTCACCACGCTCGGGCATCATCGCGCGGAGCACATCGACCCAGAACCGACCGAACGCGATCGCCGCGCTCTGGATCGCACGACCGACCGCGCGGGCTCCGCTGCCGAGCAGATACAGGACGTCGCGCATGCGGAGCGGCGTCGCGACGACCACCGCGACCACGAGACCTACCACCGCGAGCATCGCGGTACCGGCCGTGCTGATCAGGGCGCGCAAGATCTCCGCGAGGTGCTCGCCGATCGCGCCACCCGGTCCGTGGCCAGCGACGCGGTAGCCCGATGCGGCGAGGTGGATCAACGTCGCGAGCGAGACCACGCCGATCGCGGTTCCGACCGTGATGGTCCACGGCATCACGGACCTGCGCTCGATCAAGGTGCGAATCGACGCGACGACCGCGAGGGCGATCAGCGCATACCCGCAGACGCCTGCGAGGCCGTAGAACAGGCTCGCACTGGCGCGACCGAAGGGCCCCATCACCATGGCTCCGGCCTGCAGTGACACCATCGCCACGACCAGAAACAGGGACGCCCCGAGCCCGATCACCCCCAGGATCTCACGGCGCCGGTCCGTCCCGGAACCTCGTGAGCTATCCGAACTATCGCGATTCTTTCGGTTTTTTGACATAGGTACTCTGGGAGCCCGTGGAGTACCTTATCCTACATCCACGGACATATCGGCCCCAAGTTTTCCACGACAGACGGACCGAACCTAGTTCAGGCATTGTGGAGTCATGGCCAAGGTTCGCGCACCGATCGACCCCGTGGCGGACCTCCGCCGCCGGCTCGCGCGGATCGGTCGCGGCGCCTTGCCGCTCGGGAAGATCCAGACCTGCGTGCGGACGTGGTGGCGCGATCACGAGCTCGATGATCACCCGGCCACGGTCGGCAAGCGAATTGCGATCGTCCTGATCGAACAGCGATCGGCGGTGCACAAACTCGCCGGGATCCTCGTGCTCGAAAAGCTCGGCGATCAACTCCGCGCGGCGGACGTCACGGCCTTCGCGCGGCTGTTCCATGGCGATCATCTCGCGGCGTTCGATGTCGTCGATCGCTTCGCGACGTGCGTGCTCGGCGCCATGCTCGAACACGAATCCGCTCAGGCCGACGTCGCACACGCGCTCGCGAGCTGGCGCTCGGCGGAGACCGGCTGGCAACGTCGTGCGGCGTGCGTCGCGTTCACGCGGATCGCTGCGAACGGCAACTCATCGGTGCCCGGGCTCGCGAGCGTGATCCTCGCGATGTGCTCGACCGTGGTGTGGTCGATCGAGTGCTGTGATCAGACCGCGGTCGGCTGGGTCCTGCGCGAGCTCGCGCGCGTCGAGTCGGATCGTGTCGAGGCGTTCGTTGTCCGTCACGCACGCCTGATGTCGCGCGAGTGCGCGCGCCTCGCGATCACCACGCTCCCCACCGATCGCAGGACCGAGCTCCTTGCCCATCACACGCGCGCGACGACGCTGCGCCGCTAGCAACCCGACGCGAGCGCGGTACACGACGCCGGCGGCGAGCTCCTGTACCAGTCCTCGGGGACCGCGGATCCGGGCGCCGCACACGTCAGCTGCAGCTCGATATTGTCGAGCTGCGCGCCGAGGTCGTCGAGGCACGTCGTCAGCGCGGACACCGGCGAGTTGCAGCCGGCGATCGTCTCCGGTCGTCCGAGCTCCCCGAGGGACAGCCGGCGAGCGCGCGAGCAGCATCACCGAGCGTGCACGATGATGCCCGGCGCGCCGATCGCGTAGATATCGTCGACGCTGCTGCTCCACATGCCATCGATCTGGGTAGCGCCAGCGATCACGGTCTCGACGGCCCACGTGCCGTCGCGCGGGGAGTGGATCATCGCGTCGCCCGAGCCCGAGGCGAACAGGTCGTTCGGACCCGCCCCCCAGATGTAGAATAGATTCCTCGTCGTGCCGCTCGGCTCGGGTGTCCAGACGCCGGGCTGCGTGGCGTGCAGCACTGTGCCTGCGTAGCCGACCGCATAGACATCGGTCGCGCTATACCCCCATACGCCGATCAGGTTCTGCGTGGTGCCCGACGACTGCGGCGTCCACGTGCCGTCCCCGGTGGAGTGCAGGATCAGACCTTGGTAGCCAACGACATAGATGTCGTTCGGCGAGCTGCCCCAGATCGCGTGGAGATCGATCGTCGTGCCGGACGACTGCGGGGTCCATGTTCCGGTGCCGGTCGAGTGCAGGATGTTTCCGTCGTAGCCAACGGCATAGATGTCAGTTGGCGACGAACCCCACACGCCATTGAGCGGACGGGCAATCCCGCTCGGCTCGAACGTCGCGGTGGTCGGGCTCGTGTAGTGGATGATCGCGGCTTCGTTCGGCGCCGCCCTCAGATTTCCGACGACGTAGACGTTGCTCGCGGAGGTGCCCCAGATGCCGTAGTAGCCGGTGTCCTCCGGAGTGCTATCGGTCCATGTGCCGTCGCCCGTCGAGTGGAGGATCGCGCCGTCGCCGATGACGTAAAGGTCAGTCGCGGAGCTGCCCCACACGTTGTAGAGGATTCCGTCGCGCCCGCTGATCTGCGGCGCCCACGCACGCGATGCCGTATCGAGGACGTCTGCGTCGCGAGCTGGAACTGCATCGAACCCGAACCGGCAGCCCGCGAGATTCGCCAGCACGACAACACGGACGAGCCAGCTCACTTCCCCAATTCTATCCGAGCAGCCGCGCCGGTGCTTGTTTCTATCTCCGGGGCATGGGTACCGACGCGCACCTCCGGACCGAGATCGACGTCGCCGATGCGGCCCTCGACGTTCGCATCGAAGTCGCCGTCGATCTCGGCGCGATTCTCGGTGAGCTGCGCGCCCGCCTCTTCCTGCTTGGCAATCTCCGCGAAGTAGCGCGCGACTTGATCGGCGGCCTTGCGGTTCATGCCCGGCGCCTTCGCGAGATCCTCGGCCGTCGCGGTGCGGATCGCGCGCACGCTGCCGAAGTGCTTGAGCAGGCGCTGTCGTCGCGTGGCTCCGATGCCCGGAATCGAGTCGAGCTCCGAGCGCAGGCTGCCCTTGCTCCGCCGATCCTGGTGGAACGTGTTCGCGAATCGGTGCGCCTCGTCGCGGATGCGCGCGAGCACGTAGAGCTCGGGCGAGTTCTGGCGCAGCGGGATCGAGTCCTTCACGTTGCGACGATAGATCCGATCGGGCGCGCTGCCCGCCTCGAGGTCGCGCTCCTTCGCCAGCCCGATCACCTCGAGCCCCTTGTCGCCGCCGAGCGTCACACCGAGGTCAGTGAGCGCGGCGACGGCCATTCCGAGCTGGCCCTTGCCGCCATCGACCACGAGGAGGTCGGGATGGGCCCATGCCGGATCCTGATCGTCGCCGGTGCGCTTGAACCGCCGGGTCAGCACCTCGTACATCGCCGCGAAGTCGTTGTTGTCGACGGAGCGGATCTTGAACTTGCGATACAGCGCCTTCGCCGGAACACCGTCGATGAACGTCACCATCGACGCCACCGTGTCGGTACCCTGGATGTGCGCGATGTCGAAGCACTCGATCCGCTTCGGCGGCCGGCGCAGCTCGAGGTGCTTCGCGACCTTGGCGAGGAGCGCATCGGCGTCGGCGTCCTTGCTGCGCCGCGAGGTCGCGGATGCAGCAGCATTGCGATCGGCGAGCTCGACCAAGCGGGCGCGCACTCCGCGCCGCGGCTCGACGATCTTGACCTTCTTGCCGCGTGCCGTGCCGAGCCACTCCGCCACGACCTCGGAGTCCTCGAGCTCGACGCCGACCACGACCTCGTCGGGGATGAACGTTCCGGTCGCGTAGTACTGCTGGAGGTGCTCGCCGATCACCGTACCGTCGGGCAGCTCCTGATCCTGTTGCTGGAACGCGCGGCGGCCGACGAGCTTTCCCGCACGCACGAACAGCACGACCACCTCGACGCAGTCCGCCTCGCGGAACAGACCCCAGACGTCTTGATCGACGAAGTCATCCTGGACGATGTGCTGCTTGGCGAGCGTGCGCTCGACCGCGCCGATCGAATCGCGCAGCACGGCGGCGACCTCGAAGTCCTCGCGCTCGGCGCGAGTTGTCATGCGGCTGCGCAGCCGGGTCAGCAGCTCGGCGTTCTTGCCGCTGAGGAACATCTTCACGTCATCGACTTGCTCGGCGTACGAGACCGGCGTGACGTCGACCGCGCACGGGCCCGAGCAGCGCTTGATCTGGTACTGCAAGCACGGTCGACCGCGCGTCTCGAGCACGTGGTCCGTACACGTGCGGAGCTGGAAGTGACGGTTCAGCGTGCGCAGCGTCTCGCGCGCGGAGGTCGCGGAGTGATACGGGCCGAAGTAGTTGGCGGCGTCATCGCGGATGTTGCGAACGACCTCGACGCGCGGGAACTGCTCGCGCTTGGAGCCCACGGCCTTGGGCTCGATCACCCGGAGCACCAGGTACTGCTTGTCGTCGCGCAGCTTGACGTTGAACTTCGGCTGATGCTTCTTGATGAGGTGGTTCTCGAGGAGCAGCGCCTCCTTCGACGACGTCACGACGATCGTCTCGACGTCCGTCACCGCCCGTCCAAGAAACCCCGCGGCCACGAAGAACCGCTCGTCTCCACCCTCGCGGAAGTACTGGCGCACCCGGTTTCTCAGGTGCTTGGCCTTGCCGACATAAACCACGACCCCGCGGGCGTCTTTGAATAGATAGACGCCCGGCTCGGTCGGAATGCGGTCCAGGACCTCCGCGGCGAGCGCCATGACCCGCCGATCTTAGCAGCAGCGGGGCTGTTGAATAGGGATCGCGCTCGCACGTCGATCGAGGACGATCAGGGCTAATGCTACCCTCGGGGGATCAACCATGCTGAAGCATCTTGGATTCTGTGCACTGGCGCTCGTCGCCTCTTCGGGCATCGCGGTCGCCGGTAACGGAGCCGACCTGCTCAAGTCGATCCCCGAGACGACCCAGATCGTCATGGTGTTCGACGTCGCGGAGGCCCGCGATTCGAGCCTGGTCGAGTCCAACTTCAAGAAGCTGCTCGACTCGACGCCGGACGCTGCTGCGAAGCTCGCGCAGTTCGGAATCGACCCGATGAAGGACATCGACACGCTGATGTTCGCCGGCGGCGGCGTCACCGAGCTGGCCCAGATGAAGGAGGTCACCCAGATGGTGTTCATCGTCGAGGGCCGGCTGCCCAAGAAGATGGTGGACGCGGCCGCGGTCAGTCGTACGAAGTACCGCGGTATCGAGGTGCTCAGCCGCGAGGACACCGATGCCGCGTTCGTCGGTCAGCGGCTGTACTTCACGAAGAAGGGCATGATGAATGCCGCGATTGACGTCGCACTCGGCAAGGGCAAGATCAAGAGCGCGGCCCAGTCGCCGAAGGCCACGAAGCTGCGCGCCGCGATCGCCTCGACCAACACCAAGAGCGACGTGTGGATGGTCATCGTGGTCCCCGACAAGGACAGGGCGACGATGAGCCAGAGCGGGCTGGCGGTCGACAGCATGTCCGTCGCGGTCAAGCTGGCAGCGGACCTTGCCGCGGTGGTCCGGCTGCACGCAGCGTCGGAGACGAGCGCGGCCACGGCCGTGACGCTGTTCAAGTCGTTCTTGCCGACCTTGAAGTCGTCGATGGGTAGTATCGGCCTCCAGCAAGCCGCGTCGACGGTCACTCTGAGCCAGGACAAGGCCGCGATCCAGGCAACCGGCACGCTGAGCGCCGGCGAGCTGAGCTCGCTGATCGCGATGGCGCAGGGAGCCCCATCGGCTTCGCCCGCGAAGCCGATGCCGGTGACGCCGCGGACGTCTGGTGGCCTCGGTGGCGG
>JAYUYE010001207.1:0-6295 GCA_043752985.1 Myxococcales bacterium | reverse complement strand
CAAGAAAGCCTACCGCAAGCTTGCGAAGGCGAACCATCCCGATTCCACGGGTGGGGACAAGAAGAAAGAGAACCGGTTCAAGGACATCTCGAACGCCTACGACGTGCTCGGGGACGAGAAGAAGCGCGCGCTCTATGATCAGGTCCGAGCCGGTGGCGGCACGCGCGGCAACCCGTTTGGCGGGGGCGGCGTCTACACGCAGCAGAGCGGCGGCGCTGGCCCCAACGTGTTCGACCTCGGCGATCTGTTCGGTCAGTTCTTCAGCAGCGCAGCGAGCGGTGCGACCGGCCGATCCCGAACGCAGCGCGTCGACTTCGACGAAGATGCGGGTGTGCGCCAGCGCTCACGAGACGTCGAGTTCGAGAGCAAGGTTCAGGCCTCGGACGGAACGCTGCTCGACGTCAAGGGCAGCGACGTGTACTCCGACGTCAGAATCACGTTCGACCGCGCCATCCTCGGCACCGTGGCGACCGTCGCAACCACCGACGGCAAGGTCGAAGTGAAAATTCCTCCGGGAACTTCTAGCGGCAAGAAGCTCAGACTTCGCGGCAAGGGAGTACCTGACCGATCGGGTCGTGCCGGCGATCACTACATCACCGTGCAAATCGAGGTGCCGAAAACCGTCGATGACGACGATAAAAAACTCCTGATCCAGCTCGTAACTCGGCTCCGCAAACGCGGGCAGAATGACTGAAACGTCGTAGACTCAGGATATCGATGTCGAAACACACCGAGACCGCGGGTCAGTATCCAGTCATCCCGCTCCGCACCGAGGTCCAGCTGCCCGGTCACGTCGGCCCGCTGGAGATTGGTCGCGAAGCATCGGTTCGCGCGATCGAAGCCGCGACGCGCGATGACAATTTAATCGTCATCATCCCGCAGAAAAATCCGGCGGTCCGTGACCCAGGACAGAAGGACCTCCACGAGATTGGCGTCCGCGCCGAGATCGTCCAGGTCGTGAAGCACTCGCCAGGTCGGTTCACGACGGTGATGCGCTTCCTCGAGCGCGTGCATATCGACGCGCTGGTGGCGACCGAGCCGTTCTTGATCGCGAGCGTGTCGAAGCTCGTGTCGACGTCGACCGCGCCCGCGGAGCTGCTACTCGCGACCACCACCAAGGTTCGCGACTACCTGATCGCGGTCGTTACCGACGCGCAAGCCAAGGAAGCCAAGGACAAGGACGGCAAGGAGCCCAAGGGCGAGCTGACGCGCGCCCAGGTCCAGGCGATCGTCGATCCCGACAAGCTCGTCGATGCGGCCGCGCCGTACCTCGAGCTCGAGCGCGATGATCTCACCGCGCTCCTGATCGAGACCGACACGATGAAGCGCCTCGAGCGGATCATCCCATCGCTCGAGCGCCAGGCGACCGTGCTCCGGCTCAAGGCCGACATCGGTGCCGAGCTCGAGGGCGAGTCGAGCCGCACCCACCGCGAGCGCGTGCTCCGCGACCGGATGCGCCAGATCCAGGAAGAGCTCGGCGAGCAGGACGACAACGCCGAGATCGACGACCTGCGCAAGAAGATCGAAGAGAGCAAGATGACGGATGAGGTCCGCGCCGTTGCCAAGAAGCAGCTCGCGCGCATGAGCCAGATGGCGTCGTCGTCGCCCGAGTACAACATCGCCCGCACGTACGTCGAGAACCTGCTCGAGATCCCGTGGAACCAGTTCACGGAAGATCGCCTCGACGTCTCGGCGGCACGCGCGATCCTCGAGTCCGAGCACTCCGGTCTCGCCAAGGTCAAGCGCCGCATTCTCGAATTCCTTGCGGTGCGCAAGCTCGCTCCGAACAAGCACGGCCCGATCCTCCTCCTCGTCGGACCTCCGGGTGTCGGCAAGACGTCGCTCGGTCGCTCGATCGCGAGCGCGCTCGGCCGCAAGTACGTCCGCATCTCGCTCGGCGGCGTGCGTGACGAGGCCGAGGTCCGTGGCCACCGCCGCACCTATATCGGCGCCCTCCCCGGCCGCATCGTCTCGGGCCTCAAGAAGGCCGGCTCGATGAACCCGGTGTTCGTGCTCGACGAGATCGACAAGCTCGCATCGGATATGCGCGGCGACCCGTCCGCGGCCATGCTCGAGGTCCTCGATCCCGAGCAGAACAAGGACTTCGTCGATCACTACGTCGAGGTGCCGGTCGACCTCTCGAAGGTCATGTTCATCTGCACCGCGAACCAGCTCGACACGATCAGCCAGCCACTCCTCGATCGTATGGAGATGGTCGAGCTGTCCGGCTACACCAGCGTCGAGAAGCTCGCGATCGCGAAGAACCACCTCTTGCCCAAGCAGCTCGGTGAGCACGGCATCGGCAAGGAGCAGCTCGACATCGGCGACGACGTGATCGCAGAGATCATCCAGAGCTACACCCGCGAGGCCGGCGTCCGTAACCTCGAGCGCGAGCTCGCGGCGGTCTGTCGCGGCGCCGCGGTCAAGGTCGCCGAGGGCGCGACCAACATCCCGATGACCAAGGTCGAGCTCGAGGAGATCCTCGGCCCGCAGCGCTACATCTCCGACGTCGCGGAGCGCAAGCCCGAGGTCGGCGTGATCACGGGTCTCGCGTGGACCCCGGTCGGCGGCGACATCATGTTCATCGAGTGCCGCATCTTCCCGGGCAAGGGCGAGGTGCGACTCACCGGTCAGATGGGCGACGTGATGAAGGAGTCGGCGCAAGCTGCCGTGTCGTGGATGCGCTCGAACGCATCGCGGCTCGGCATCGATCACGACAAGATCGCGGGCTCGGACATCCACATCCACTTGCCGCAGGGCGGGATCAAGAAGGACGGTCCGTCCGCCGGCGTCGCGCTGACCTGCGCGGTCGTCTCGGTGTTCACCAACCGGCCCGTGCGCAACGACGTGGCAATGACCGGCGAGGTCGACCTGCGCGGCAACGCGCTGCCGATCGGTGGGCTCAAGGAGAAGATCCTCGCGGCCCATCGCGCGGGCATCAAGATCGTCTTCATCCCGCACCGCAACGAGAAGGACATTCTCGACATCCCGGACGAGATCAAGGCACAGCTCGACATTCGAACGATGAAGAAGGTCGATGACGCGCTCGCGGTCGTTCTCGGCGAAAAGATCGTCGTGCCGGATCCCGAGCCGGCGATCCCACCGCCAACTGCGCCCTCGCGCGGTGCGGTGGGCGAGCGTCTGCCCTCCTGAGGTACGATCCGGCCGTGCATCGCGCGGTCCGGTTCGCGGTTGTCGCTGCGCTCGCAGGAGCGAGCTGCAAGAAGCCCGGGTTCGAGACAGCCGAGGCTGCGCCCCAGGGACCCGCGCTGGTCTCGGACGATCCGAACCGTCCGACCGGAGCTCCGATTCCGGCCCTACCCCCGAAGCCTCCCGAGAACACCTCGCCGAAGCGCTCCGACGGCTCCTTCTGCCCGGCCGGCACGTGGACCTCGATGGCCGGCTGGACCTGGAAGGCCAAGGCTCGTCTGTGCTCGGCAGCGGCCGAGCTGGTGCCGCGCTGCTCGACTGCCGAGGTGTGGAAGCGCGCGAAGGCGAAGCGCGCCCCCGGGAACGCGATCGCAGTGCTCGACCTGCTGAGGCTCGACGACGGTACGCAGAGCTGGCTGTTCTCGATCACCGACGAGCTGCGCAAGGTCGATATCGATCTCGAGCTCAAAGACAACTGCGCCGCGGTGGTGGAGAGACCATGAACCGCATCGTGATCGTCCTCGCCGTCGTCTCGCTCCTCGGCGGCTGCAAGAAGAGCAGTCACAACGTCGGGCCCACGCTCGCAAGGATGTCCGAGTTCGCCGACATGATGTGTGCGTGCAAGGACAAGGCGTGCGCGGATCAGGTTCAGGAGGGGATGACGCAGTGGGCGACCGATCTGGCGGCGAAGGGTGGTGCCGGCGAGAAGCTCGACGCAGCCACGGTGAAGAAGATGACGGAGCTCGGCGAGAAGTATGCCGCGTGTATGACCACGGCAATGGCGCGAAACGCCAAGCCAAAACTCCCACCGCCCGCACCGAAACAGCCCACTCTGCCGGCCGCCGTCGCATCGCCCGCCACCATCGACGCGGTGGTGACGAACGCGCGGATCTGGGCACGCGGTGAGCACGACCAGCTCCACATCGTGCATCTCTTCGTCGCGTACGTCGGCGCCGACGGCGTCGTAGATCCGGCCCACGGCAAGGTCACGGTCGAGCTCGGCCGTGTCTCGCAGCGCGCGGACGACCCGAAGCGGCGCACAGGTGCGCCGGTCACATCTGCCGTGTCGCAGCCGACGAGGTGTACCGAGCTGTCGTGGACAGCGCAGGGCTGGAACAGGTTGACGCTCGAGGAGTGCCGCGACGCCGCCGCCCCGTTCCCGCGCTGCACCGTTCCGACGATCTGGAAGCGCGCGATCGACAAGGGCGCCCCTGCCGATGCTCTTGCCGTGCTCAGCTTGAGCGAGAGTACGACCCGTCAGTGGAACTTCTCGATCATCGACGACCTGCGGAAGGTGGCGATCAGCTACGGCTTCGACGATAACTGCGAGCTGATGGTGGAGAAGCCATGAACCGGATCGCGGTCGTGCTCGCATTGTTTGCCGTGCACGGCGGCTGCAAGGAGAAGGACGAGGAACCGGTCGTCGACTTCCGCACCGACTGGAAGACGCTGCTCGACCTTCGCGACCGGATGTGCAGCTGCACCGATAAGGTGTGCACCGACGCCACGCTGAGCCGGCTGCAAACGTGGGAGTCCGCGGGCGCGAAGCGCAACTACACGCCGAGCGGCGCCCAGACCGCGGACATGAACCGCCTCGGAACGGAGCTCGCGAGCTGCATGACCGAGGCGATTCGCAGCGTCGATGTCGTGGCGCCCTCGCCAGCACCGCAGAAGCCTGCGTTGCCGGCCTCCCCCCCCGGGACCGCCACGGTCGACGAGCTGATCGCGCTGGCCCGCGGGTTCGCGCCGGTCATGCATCCGCAGCTCGTGATCTCGTCGATCGACGCCGTGTACGTCGACGCCGAAGGGAAGCTCGAAGAGGAGGACGGGGAGCTCGGGATCCTGCTCGGCCCCGCGAACGCGTCTGAAGACGATCCGAAGCGCCGCGTCGGAGCGCCCGTGAAGAAGGGACCACCGCCACCCACCGAGTGCCTGAAGCTGACCTGGAAGCGCGGATGGTCTTCCGCGCCATCCGACTGCATCGGAGCCGGCCGAGATTTCGGGCGCTGCTCCATCTCGGAGATCTGGAAGCGCGCGATCGCCAAGGGCGCACCCACCGAGGCCGTTGCAACCATTCAGCTGCGTGAAGAGAAGCTGCGGCGGTGGACGTTCACGATCCTCGACGCGCCCCGGAAGATCAGCATCCAGCACTTCTTCCCCGACGATTGCGAGCTGGCGCTCGAGAAGCAATGAACCGCGCGGCACTGGTCGCTGCGTGCCGCGCATGTTCTCCGTGATGTTAGCTAGCTAGATTGCGGTGCGAATGGCCGCGATCAGTAGTCGGAATCTTATCGTGCTCTGACGAGCACGACGACCGAGGTGTGCAGTTTCCGGATCGACACAGATCTCTGCCAGTTCTTCGTCGAGGAAAGCTGCACAAGCCCACCGAGTTCGGCTCGCTCGTGAAAGTCCAAGAGGCCGAAGGTGGCCTCGTGACCGACGTGACGATCGTTGACGGCAATCACGATTCGCAGCTCCTGGTGTCTTCCGTTGAGCGCCACATCGAGGTCGCTCTCGATGCTGATGACCAGCGCGTCTTCGCGGCGAGCGGCGATTCACTGGCCATCGCTGCCCTCCCCGTCCTGTTCGGTCTCCTCGCCCTGCGCGAACATTTCACCGTGCGCCTTTGCGTACACCGGACCCGTCGCCCGGTAGTACTCGACGATGTTCATCGGGGTGAAGTTCGCCACGGTCATCTCCCCTCGTTCCCCCAGCGGCCGGTGAACTGATTCCGGATGTAGACGTCGGCAGATGTGGCTGGTTACGAGGTCGTTACGGACCTTCGCAGTGATCGTCTTTGCCTGCTGTAGTTCGGCCGTCATTCGCTGCGCCGTGGCGTGCGCGTTCTTGATCCTGTTCTCGAGCTCGACGAGAACAGCCAATCGCGCGGACGATCCGAGCTTCGCGATCCAGGCCTGGTTCGGCGCCTTTAGATTGCGCCCAACCGATAGATCGAGCCCGTGAGCAGTACGATGTAGAGCTCGCCGTCGTGGTCGACGCCGAACGAGCTGATCTGCGAGAGCACGCCACGCTTGTCGATCGCAGCTTTCCAGTCCCAGTGATCGCGGACAAAGCCCGGGGCAACCGGCGTCGACTGATCGAGCGTCCACCGGAAGCTGCGAAGTAGACCGGTGCAGAAGTCGGC
>JAYUYE010001206.1:0-6297 GCA_043752985.1 Myxococcales bacterium | reverse complement strand
CACGTTGGCAGGCAGCGCCCCATCCTCGGTGACGCCAAGGCGCTGCATGATCCGAGACACCGATGGTGGTGGAACGCTCTCCCGGCGGCGCGCGACGGAGTCTTCCATCACCTCGCCGGTCTCGAGACCACGGCGCAGTGCCTCGATCATGCGCGACGTCGTCGCGAATCGATTGTCCGGATCCTTTGCGAGCATCTTCGCGACGCTCGCTTCCATCCAGATCGGCACGCCGGGGCGGCGCGTCGGCAGCGGCACCGGTACTTCGGTGACCTGCTTCGTGAGGATGTCGAACACGCGGTTGCCCGTGAACGGCGGCGCACCGGTCAACATCTCGTACGCGACGCAGCCGAGCTGATAGATGTCCGCGCGCCGATCGATCCGATCCCCACGTGCCTGCTCGGGCGACATGTAGCGCGGATCGCCGAACGTCATGCCGAGGCTCGTCGACGGTGCCTGCGTATCTGTCTCGACGAGCTTCGCGAGACCGAAGTCGAGGAGCTTGACGAAGTTCGCCTTACCGCGGCGCTGCGTCAGGTAGATGTTGCGCGGTCGCAGGTCACGATGGACATAGCCGATCGCGTGCGCCTCCATCAGAGCTTCGCAAACCTGAATGAGAATGTCCGCGGCGCGCTCGACCGACAGCTGCTTCTCGCGCGCGAGCACGGTATCGAGGGTCTCACCCTCGAGCAACTCCATCGCGAGGTAGAGGCGACCGTCGGGCGTACGCCCGAAGTCATGGATCTCGACGATGTGCTCGTTGTCGATGTCGGCGACCGTGGTCGCCTCGCGCCGGAATCGCTCGACCGCCAGATCATCGCGCGACAGCTCGGTGTGCAGCACCTTGATCGCGACGCGACGGCGCAGCGTCACGTGCTCGGCGCGATAGATCGTTCCCGATCCACCCTCGCCGATCAGCGCCTGGACCTGAAACCGTTCGCCGAGCAGCTTGCCCACGAGCGCGTCGGCTGTCGATTCACGCACCTTCGGACGGCCGCAGCTCGGGCAGAACAACGCCGTTTCGGCGTACCCGTGAGTGCAGCCAGCGCAGGTGATGGTCGCGGTCATGTCATGTGCGGACATAGGCACGTCTTGACGGACGACCCACGCAAATTATAGCCCGGGCACGGCGCGCGCGCCCGTCCAACACGTGATTCAGGTGCCGCGGCCGAAAGGGGGTTTGCCAGACCCGCCCGATCCTAGAGCCTCCGCGAGCTCGGCCTCGGTGATCAGGCCCCTGGAGGTCAGGACGTGGATCAGGGCGCTGAGGCGGGCCTCCAGGTCATCCGTCCCCACGGCCTTCTGGAGGGCCGAGATCGGGATCTGGGCCGTGACGGAGACCTCGGATTCAGCCTCGAGGTTCTGCAGCCTGCCCTTGGAGGTGATGAACATCGTGCCGCCGCCGGGGCGGTTGATCACGCCGGTGTTGATCTGGCGGTACCCCTTCACGACCAGCTCGTCGATGGCGGACAGCGGGAGTGCGCTGACCTCGATCTCGCACCGGGTCAGCTGCTCGACCTCGGCAACCGCTGCGGTGTCCGTGGGATCGGCCATCGCGAGCCGCAGGATCTTGCTCCGCCCCTCGGTGGTCAGCGCCAGTGGCAGGACCCGGAGCCGGGCGCACACGTCGCGGGAGAGCATCCGCAGAGCGTCCGGATCGATCTGGATGCCGGCGGGATCGATCAGAGGAATTCGCGTCTGCTTGCGGATCGCCCCGATCAACGCGACCTCGTCGACGCCGAGGTCCTTGATCAGCGTGACGACGAGCGGCAGTTTCCGCACTTCGGCCAAGCGACCGGCCTTGGCTGCGTTGGCCTTGTTGACCAACCCTGCCTCGATCGCGATCTCTGCCAACGTCTTCGGCACGGTGCACCCGACAAGATTCGAACCTGTGACCTTTGGCTCCGGAGGCCAACGCTCTATCCAGCTGAGCTACGGGTGCGTGTGGCTGCGGTTCTACCCGTGCGGGCTGGGAGAAACAAGCGTCGGGGTGTTCGGTTACGATGAGGCATGGCGATCGACTACGTCCTCGCGGTCGGCTGCGAGCCGCAAAAGACGGTCGGAGTGGAGCGCCTCGTCGAGCTCCACCGCACCCGGATCCTGGCCCGCTCCGCGCTCGCCCACATGCGTGAGGACGGCGAGCAGCGGCCCCCGAGCGAGATCGAGGTCCAGCTGACCGTCCGCAAGCCCGGTGGCGACTCTGGCCGCGGGGTCACGCTGCAGAACCTCCTCGACGAGGCGGCCCCGCTCGACACGGTGTCCCACCACTGCGCCACCTGCCCCGCCGGGCTGTCGCGCGAGTTCGCATGTCATCGGCGGATCCGCTACCCGATCCCGGAGCACGTCGAGCAATGGCTGATGGCCCGGCTGCCGACCCAGCTCGCGACCACCGCGGGCGCGCTGCTCGTCCGCGGCCTTGGCGAGTTCGGCTGGGACGGTGCCCCGACCGCCAAGCTACGCGCCGCGGGGACGACGTACTTCGAGAGCCGGGTCGCCTACGGTGTTCGCTGGGAGGGTACGGACGGCAACATCGAGATCTCCTCCGATCAGGTGTTCCAGATGATGTTCATGGTCGGCCACCTCGCACCGACCCATAGCCTGATGCTCGCGCTGTTCCTCGGCGTCATCCCGCACGACACGAGCGTCTACCTTCTCAAGGACAAGGCCGGCCTGAACGCCGCGCTCGCGAACGCGAGCAGCGCGTCGGAACCCGACGCCGACATCGAGCAGCTCGCCGCGTTCCTGCGCGCGCTCGCGACCGCTTCGCGCCTGGACAAGACCATCCTCATCGACGGCTGAGTGATACGGTCCCCGGAATGGGTCGCAAGGAAGACGCTCTCGAGTATCACCGTCGGGGGCGCAAAGGAAAACTCGAGGTCGTTCCGACCAAGCCGCTGGTCAGCCAGATCGATCTGTCTCTCGCGTACACGCCCGGCGTCGCCGAGCCGTGCCTCGAGATCGCCCGCGACGAAGACATGTCGTGGGAGTACACGGCGCGCGCAAACCTCGTCGCCGTGATCTCGAACGGCACCGCGGTTCTCGGCCTCGGCAACATCGGCGCCGCCGCCAGCAAGCCCGTGATGGAGGGCAAGGCCTGCCTGTTCAAGAAGTTCGCCGACATCGACGTGTTCGATCTCGAGGTGAACGAGACCGATGTCGACAAGTTCTGCGACATCGTGGCTGCGCTCGAGCCGACGTTTGGCGGGA
This sequence comes from Myxococcales bacterium, assembly GCA_043752985.1. Taxonomy (GTDB): domain Bacteria; phylum Myxococcota_A; class Polyangia; order Haliangiales; family Haliangiaceae; genus JABFXX01. The sequence goes on along the minus strand of JAYUYE010001206.1, from coordinate 3,093 downwards.
TCAACCTCGAGGACATCTCGGCGCCGGCGTGCTTCGAGATCGAGGAGAAGCTCCGCAAGCGGATGAAGATCCCGGTGTTCCACGATGATCAGCACGGCACGGCGATCATCTCGGGCGCCGGCCTGATCAACGCGGCGGAGCTCGCGAAGAAGGATCTCGCCGCGATCAAGCTCGTGGTGTCCGGCGCCGGAGCGGCAGCGATCGCGTGCGTCGAGTTCTTCATCAGCCTCGGGATGAACCGCGCACATGTCGTGCTCGTCGATTCCAAGGGCGTGATCCACAAGGGCCGCACCGATCTCAACCGTCAGAAGGCGAGCTTCGCGATCGTCGACGACGGCCGGCGCACGCTCGCCGATGCGATGCGCGGGGCCGACATGTTCATGGGCGTGTCGGTCGCGAACACCGTGACGCCCGAGATGCTGAAGACGATGGCCGAGCGGCCCATTGTCTTCGCGCTCGCGAATCCCGATCCCGAGATCTCTTATCCCGACGCGATCGCGGCGCGGCCGGATGCAATCGTCGCGACCGGGCGCTCGGACTTCCCGAATCAGGTCAACAACGTCCTCGGCTTCCCGTACATCTTCCGCGGCGCACTCGATTGCCGCGCGACGAGCGTGTCCGAGGCGATGAAGCTCGCTGCGGCGCGTGCGCTCGCCGAGCTGACTCGCGAGCCGGTGCCGGACTCGGTCGTGATGGCGTACGGCGGCAAGTCGCTGAAGATGGGACCCGACTACTTCATCCCGAAGCCGTTCGATCCGCGCGTGCTGTGGTGGGTGGCGCCCGCCGTTGCGAAGGCAGCGATGGAGTCGGGCGTTGCACGGATCAAGTTCGACATCGACGAGTACCGCGACAAGCTGATGGCCAAGGGGTCGAACGCCGCGTACTCGATCATGCGGACGATCACGAAGGAAGCGCAGCGTGACCCGCGCCGCATCGTGTTCCCGCACGCGGCCAATCCGCGCCTCCTGCGCGCGGTGCAGCAGATCGTCGACGAGGAGATCGCGAAGCCGGTGCTGCTCGGGCGGCCCGAAGAGATCGCGAACATGTGCAACGAGATGTCGCTCGATCTGCTCGATCGGGTCGAGATCATCGATCCGCGCACCGCGCCGAACGCGCGGGACTACGCGGACCGACTGTACGAGCTGCGCGCGCGCAAGGGCATGACCGCGTTCAACGCGCAGGCGACGATCACCAAGAGCGACTACTACGGTGCGATCATGGTCGACCGCGGCGATGCCGAGGGCATGGTCTCGGGCTTGCGCCTCAACTATCCCGAGACGGTGCGCCCGATCCTCGAGATCTTCGGGCTACAGCCGGGCGTCAAGGTCGCCGTCGGCATGTACATGATGGTGCTGCAGAACTCGGTGAAGTTCTTTGGCGACACCGTGTTCAACATCTTCCCCGACGCCGAGATCCTCGCCGACATCACGGTGCAGATGGCGGACGCGGTTCAGGGCTTCGGCGTCACGCCACGGGTCGCGATGATCTCGTACTCGAACTTCGGCTCGGTGCGGCACCCCGACGTCACGCGGATCCATCGCACCCTCGACATCGTGCGCGAGCGCCGCCCCGATCTCGAGATCGATGGCGAGATGCAGCCCGAGATGGCGCTCGACGCGGAGAAGCGCCAGAGCGCGTACGGGTTCTCGAAGCTGACCCGGGCGGCGAACACGCTCGTGTTTCCGTCGCTGGCGTCGGGAAACGCCGCGTATCAGATCGCGAAGATGATCGGGGGCGCGTCGGCGCTCGGTCCGATCTTGCTCGGCGTCGCCAAGCCTGTCGCCGCGATGCAAAATGAAGCGACCGTGGATGAGATCGTCAACATGACGTCACATGTCGTGCTCAAGGCGCAGCAGCGCGCGGAAGCCAAGCGCGCGTAGATGCTGCGCAGGGTCGCCGCCATCGTGCTCTCGGCACTCGCGGCGTGCGGCGAGTCCAAGCCAAGCGAGCCAGATGCCGCCGGCATCTGTGCCGGGACGGTGAAGCCGAGGGGCGCGATCGTGCTGCGTGCGGGAGAGCTCGATGACGGCGGCAAGGCCCGCGGCCTGCGCGAGCTCGCATCGCGATCGGCGCAGAGCAATGCGGTGCCGATTGCCGAGCTCGACCAGTTCGCGTTCGCGGCCGATACCGTCACGATTGTCACGGCACACGTCGAGGAGCGCGAGCGCAAGCTTCGCGAGGACGTCGGACTCGCACGCGCGATCGTCGTCGCGATGCAGACCCCGCCCGCAGCGGGTACCAGCCTCGATGCGGTCGTGAGGTTTCCGCCATCACCGGCAGGCGCGACCGCGGTCACGCCGAACGCGGCCGAGCTGAGCAAGCCCCTCGACGACGGCAGCGCGGTTCGCTCGGTGCAGGAGCGCGCGACTTCGCTGGCCCGCGCACTCGACGATGTCGTTCGCAAGATCGACAGTCCGGCATCGCTCGAGGCGGTCAAGATCGCGAACGTGGCGCACGGCAAGCTCAACGAGGTCATCGGGAGCCTCCACTCGAAGGCAGTCACCGTTGCCGCGCTCGCGGACGAACATGGAGGACGAGCGTTCGCGAACCGCGAGCGGCTGTGGACGCGGCTCGTCGCGATCACCGCACGGCTCGCGGATCCGTGGCCACAGAGCGCGCTGACGGCGCGGACGCGAGCGTTCGTGATCGCAGGTCCGCGCCAGTGGGTGGTGACGTGCTCGGCACCGCGGAAGCTCGAGGCGCCCCCGGCGATGATCGTCGCCGTGCCCGTGCTCGCGGCTGCGCGCGACGCGCTGACAATCAGCCTCGGTCATCAGCCGGCGCCGACGATGCCGGTTGCGCCCCCCACCCTCGACGCGCTGCGCACTGCGCTCGATACCGCAGCGGCCCGGCCGTAACCCAGTGTTGAGCGACACCCGGCCCACCTCCGACATCCTCCGGAAGATCGCCTGCCGCATCCGGCTGCGCGTCGCCGATAGCCGCCTCGAGTCAAAGGCCGCGGAGTGTTCCGCCCGATGAGTTGCCGATAGAGCGCTCCCTCGCGTACGCTAGGCGGGTGTACGACGAAGAATCAGGCGCCACGACCGAGCAGATCGATCGCGACGCGCCATTCGGTGATCGCGTACTGCTCGT
>JAYUYE010001205.1:0-2482 GCA_043752985.1 Myxococcales bacterium | reverse complement strand
TCGACAAGAGCGGGTATGGCGCGTTCGTTCGCACCTACGGCGGCGAAGTTGGCGCGCGGTTCCATCCCGGCGACCAGCTCGTCGCTGCAGTGGCGGGTTTCATATCGGAGGTCTCGGAGGGCCAGGTCTGGCTCGCGGACCAGGGCAGCTCGAACCGCAGCGGCGTGCCGCGCCGGATCGGCGTCGAATCGACGCTCACGTTCACCCCCGTGCCGTGGCTGACATTTGACGCCGCGATCGCGTTCGCGCGTGGTCACGAAGAACGCATGCCCGATCGTCCGCACCTGCTCGCGCTCGCGCCGCGGGTCTCGGGCACGGCGGGCATCGCCCTGCGATCCGGCGCGCAGCTCGCATCGCTTCGCGTGCGGACGGTCGGACCGCGGGCGACCGGAGACGAGCTGCTGCAGGCGCGCGGTTCGACCGTGTTCGATCTGGTCGCGCGCCGGCGCTGGCGCTCGTTCGATATCGGGTTGACCGTCGAGAACGTGTTCGATGCGAGCTGGCGCGAGATCCAGTACGCGAGCGACGTGCGGCCCTCGCGCCGGGTCGACGAGCGCCGCGATCTGCTCGTCACGACCGGCGTGCCGCTGACCGCGATGGTCACGCTCGACTACGCGCCGCGGTGATCACAGCTTCGCGAGGAACAGCGGCCTGTACGCACCGTAGCCCTCGGCCGTCAGCTGGTCGGCCGGGATGAACCGCAGCGACGCGGAGTTGATGCAGTAGCGCAGGCCCGTCGGCTTTGGCCCATCGGTGAACACGTGGCCGAGGTGCGCGTCGCCGATCGACGAGCGGACCTCGACGCGCTCGGCGCCGTGGCTCGCGTCGCGCTTCTTGAACAGCACGCTCGTCGAGATCGGGCGGAAGAAGCTTGGCCAACCCGTGCCGGAGTCAAACTTGTCGAGCGAGCTGAACAGCGGCTGCCCGGTGGTGATGTCGACGTAGATGCCGTCGGTGTGCTGCTTGTAGAACTCGTTCTGGAACGGGCGCTCGGTCCCGTTGTTCTGCGTGACCTCGTACTGGAGCGGAGTCAGCTCGTTCTTGAGGACGTCAGCACTCGGCTTGGCCGTGCGGAGCTTTGCAGGACCCGCGGTGGCGACGCTGGCGGTGACCAGGAGCAGCAGCAGCGAGGAGATCTTCGTCATGGTGGGTGTACGCGTGCCGTGTGCCCTGGTTACGACAGATTTCCGCGGCGCGACGGGGCTAAGCCCGCGACCTCGGGGCACTTGCCCGACGGCACGCGAGTTGCGGTAGAACCTCCCCATGGGTGCTGTCCTCGTCACGTTCGCGCTGCTGGCATCGGCAGGTTGCTCGATCACATCAGGTGGCACGAACGATCCGAACGCGGCATGCACCGACCTCTACACCGAGGGCGGACTGTCGATCACGGTGGCCGCACCGGCGGCAGCGCCGCTCGGTCGGTATCGCATCGAGGTCGAGGCCGCGGGAGAGACGCTCGCGATCGAGTACGACCTCGCAGCCGACCAGAGCTTCGGGTGCGTTGAGCCGTGCGGAACTACCGGCGATCAGTTCGTGCTCGACCAAGGCCTCGGTCGCGGGTTTCAGGCCGCCGCGATGATTGCCTTCATCACGGACAGCTCGCGCACCAAGGGCCCGGCGACCGCGAACCTGCGCGTGTTCCGCGCCAGCACGGTCGTGTATCAGCAGGCAGCGCACCCCGTGTATCGGACGACCGAGCCGAACGGTCGTGGCTGCGGGCAGGTCGCGAACGCTGACATCACCGTGACGCTGCCGTGAGCCCGAGGCGGCGACGTCAACGTTGGGGAAGCGGTGTTCAGTCCTGGCAGATCGTGATGTCGAACATGCCGCTGACCTCGTTGTCGAAGTCGTAGTCGCCGACGAGGCCGCCGGTGATCCGGGTCGCCGACACCGAGTCGACCTGGATCCGGCCGTCGAACGCGACCAGGTTGCGGCTGCCGGCGCCGACGAACGTCATGTTGCGGTCAAAGCCCATGTCGTAGTCGCCCGGGGTCTTCGGGATCGAGACGATCAGGTGCGGGCCACTCGGCTCGGTGAAGCCACACGGGGTGAACGCCGTCGGGTAGAGGGTGGCGAAGAACTCGTCCTCACCTTCCGAGAGGAACGCGCTGGTGTGACCCGCGGCGAACGTCCAAGTCTGGCCATCGACGACGCCGGAGAGGGTGGTCGGGTCGATGGTGCTGCCGGTCTCGATGGTGCAACCGGTGCCGGCGATGGAGAGGAGGAGGGCGGAGGAGAAGAGGAGCTTGTTCATGGTGACGAAACGCACGGGGGCCGCGAGAGTGGGAAGGTTAGTTCGTAGAGGAGCGAAGAATCATCAACAGCGTCGACGAGGGTGCCCGGGGCCGTCGGAGACGCTGCCGTCCGCGGCCATGGCGTACGCGGAGGCCTCCAGAGGACGCGCGGCCCGCGTGCACTGGCAACGTTTTCCACGCGGCGGCCGACTCCCGCGTATCGTCGGCCGGGTAATGCCCAAAAACTC
>JAYUYE010001204.1:0-6304 GCA_043752985.1 Myxococcales bacterium | reverse complement strand
CGCGCTGGCGCATGCCGCCGGAGAGCTGGTGCGGGTACTTGTCGGCGTCCTTCTTGACGGACAGGCCGACCTTCTCGATCCAGTGCTTCGCGAGCTCGATGCGCTCGCTGCCCGACAGCTTCGGCACGCGAACCACACCGCCGCGGCTCTGCGCGTCGGGCTTACCCTCCATCAGCACGGAGAACACGGTCGGCGACGGCGTCGCGGCGACCTTGTGCGTGCCGTTGAAGCTCTTGTCGTCGACGAGATCGACGACGACGGTCATTCCCTTCTCGAACTGGTGCGCTGTCAGCGTGGTGAATTGCGCGACCGTCTGCTTGCGCGTGATCCCATCGAGCGCGCGGGTCAGGCCGCGGCACTCGAGACCGAACGCGACGTTCTCGAGGACGGAGCGGTTGTCGAACGAGGTGTAGTCCTGGAACACCATGCCGCGATCGGGACCGGGACCGTGTACCGGCTTGCCGTCGATCAGCACGGTGCCGGAGCTCTGCGGGAACTGCGGCAACAGGCCCGCGATCATCCGGATCACCGTCGATTTGCCGCAGCCCGACGGGCCGAGGATCGAGATGAACTCGCCGCGTCCCGGGTAGTCGGGGATCGTGAACGTGACGTCCTTGATCGCCGTGAACGCGCTCGAGCCGGAGCCGTAGGTCTTCGTGACCTTGTTGAACGCGACGACCGGTGGCTTGGCCAGCGGCTTCGCGAGCTCGGCCATCAGCGGGGTGCCACCGGAGATGCCGACGTGCTTCGCTTCGGCGCTCGGGGACGCGGTGGCGGCAGCGCCCTTGAGTGCGGGGGGGGCGGGCGCCGCAGCGGCCGCTGCTCCCTTTGGCGATGCGGGTGCGGTGGCGAGCGCGGCGGCGATCTTCGCGGCGCGCTCCGAGGTCTCCGTCTTGGGGCGCGGCGGTTCCGCGGCGGCGGCCTTCGCCATGTTTGCTTCGGCGACGCCGGCCGGCTCGTCCTGCGTGGACAGCGCGGCCTCGTCGGCCTCGAACATCGCGAGTGCGGCGGCCTCGGCGGCCGGATTGCGGGAAGGGGGCGTCGGCTTGATGGTGCCACCACCAGCAGGACCTGTACCGGTGCCAGGTGCGCCGGCCGGGCTCCTGGGATCTTGAGCGCTCATAGATCCTTTCGCCAGGCGAACAACCCGCGCTGCAACGTGCGGAGCACGAGGTCGAGCGTGAACGCGATCAGCGCGATCACGAACAGCAGCAGGTAGATGTGCTCGTACAGGCCCTGGCGCTCGCTGCCCATGAGCAGCGTGCCGATGCCGCGCGGCGTGTTGATCGCCTCGACCAGCATGATGTAGCCGAGCGCGAGGCCGAGCTGGAACCGCAGGCTCGTGATGATGTCGGGCAGGGCGAGCGGCACGAGCACCTTGCGGATGATCTGCCAGTGCGACGCCCCGAGAGTCTGTGCCGTCTCGACGTAGCGCTCCGGCACGATCGAGATCGCCTTGACCGTGTCGGAGAACACGAACGGTACGATCGCGAGGAAGATGAACATCCACTTCTGCTTCTCGCCATCGGCGAACAGCAGCAGCGTCAGCGGAATCAGCGCGCCCATGGGCACCGAGCGCAAGAAGATCACGAGCGGCGCGAGCGCGGCACCGACACCGCGATGCGAGGCGGCGGCGACTCCCACGGCAATCCCGATCAGCGAGGCGAGCCCGACGCCTTTGAACACGCGCAGCAGCGTGTCGATGATGCTCGTGATGAGGTCGCGTTCCATCAGCCGGCTGAACGAGCCGAACACCTCGCCCGGGCTCGGCAGCTTCGATGGTGAGATGATCCGCTCCGTCGGCGCGCCGCGGGTGACGAGCCACCACAGTCCCAGGATCAGGATGATGAGCCCGATGCCGAGGCCGGCGCTGATGTGCGTCGGTGGATCCGCGCGCAAGGTCTTCCACCACGGCGGCGCTGTCGGCAACCGGTTCGGATCGTCCACGGGAACCGGCTTGGGTTCCTTGCGCTCGTCCTTGGCCGCGGGCTCGGCCTTGGTCGCCGGCACGGCCTTGGTCGCCGGCAACGGCAGCGCCTTGTCGAGCGGCGACTTCGCCTCCGCTTTCGCCGCGGGCTTCGGAGCGGCATCCGCTTCGAGCGCCGCGAGTGCAGCGTCCTTGGCGGCCTTGTCCTCGGCCTTCGCCTCGGCGTCGTCACGCGCCTCGACGGACTGCGCCGCCTCGACCGCCTTGGTCGCGGCGGGCTGGGCCTGCGCGTCGCGCCCCTTGCCGTCGTCAGACTTGTTCGCGTCGTCGGTCACTGGGCCTCTGCAGGCACCACTTTCACTTCGACGCGGCGGTTCTTGGCGTGGTTGTCCGGATCCTTGGGGTCCTGCGGCCGCGACCAGCCGGCTCCATCCACGGAGAACTGGTTCGGCTGCATCTTGAACTTGTTGACCAGCGCCTCCTTGACGGAGTTCGCGCGGCGCAACGACAGCTCCTTGACGAGGCTCTCGTCGGCCGCGCCCTTCATCGACGAATCGGTGTGGCCCGAGATCACGATGCGCGCGGCGCCGAACTGACCGGCGAGCTTCGCGATCTCCTCGACCGTGAACTCGACGTTGCCGTCATAGAACAGCTCGCCCGATCCCGTCTTCGCCGCGACCTTCTTGAAGATGTCGAACGAGTTCGGGAAGAAGTTGATCACGACGGTCTTCGTCAGCACGGCGCTCTCGACGTTGACCTGGTCACCGCTCGCCGGCGTGAACTTGAACTCGTACTCGTTCTTGCTCTCGGCGTACTTCGGCTCGGCGCCGAGCTTCTTGATCACGGAGAAGTCCATGATCGTGTTGAACTCGACCTTGGTCTCGACGGCGCGGATCGCCTTGTAGAGGAGGAACGCGGTGTTGTACGTGCGCTCGAAGTTCGTGGGGTTCGACGCCACCATGAAGAAGTCGCGGTTCTCGGCGTAGTTCGTCCAGTGCGCGTCGGCGAGCATGCTCGCGCCGGTGCCCGGCGGCAGGCTGTAGAACTCGTCCATCAGCTTCGAGACCGAGGCCTTGTGCTCGTCGCTCTTCGTGAGCTCGTCCGTCGCGTCGAAGATGCCGCGGACGAGGCTCTCGATGATCTCCGGGTTGTCACGGCCGAAGTCGGCGCGCGCGAACCACACGTCGGCGATCAGCTTGTTCGCCGTCAGTGTCGACACGAGCATCTTGTTGCCCATGCCCGGCTTGGTCAGGTTGTAGATGTCCGGCGCCCACGAGACGACGGCCGCGATGTCCTTGTTCTGGTTGTACGCGGCGGCCGCCTGGAAGGCGTCCTTGGTGAACTTCATCTTCACTTCGGACGGCTGCACGCCACCGTTGAGCAGGACGTTGAGCAGGAAGTAGTGCGACGGCGAGTTCTGCGCGAGCACCACGGTCTTGCCGCGGAGGTCGGTGACGCTCTTGATCGACTCACGCGCGACGATGCCGTCGCCGCCGTTCGACCAGTCGACCTGCTGATAGACGCGCGGCATCGTGCGCGGGTCGCGCTTGAGGCGCTCGATGATCAGCGGCAGCATGTCGACCGTCGCCCAGCCGATGTGCACGGTGCCGTTGGCGACCGTGTTGCCCATGCTGACCGGGTCGTCGATCAGGACGAGCTCGACCTGGAACTCGCCGCCCTTGGCGTCCTTCCAGACCTTCTTCGGCTTCGCGCCCTGGTTCGCATAGATGATCGGGGCCCAGCCGGCCCACACGTTGACGGCGAACCGCACGACGCGCGGCTTGCCGAGCGCCTTGTACTCCGCGGTGCCCGGAACGGCGGGCAGCGTGGTCGCGGGCTCGAACGTGTACTCGGTGACCGTGGTTGCCGGCGCGTTCGGATCCGGGTTCTCGGCGGTCGCCGAGCCCGAGCCCTTGTCGACGATCTTGGGATCGATGTAGCCCGCGCTCCCCGAGCCGCCGCCCCCGTCAGTCGGTTTCTTCGCATTGCAGCGATACAACGCGAGCCCGACGAGTCCCACCACGACGGCGAGGACAGCGATGAAGAACGCGGGTTTGGGTTTTCCAGCTCCGTCAGCCATGTGCCTGCTCCCTGCTTGCTAGTCGAAAGTTACTCGGAGACCTTCTGCGGCTCGCGGTCCCTGGTTTCCTCGGCCGGGCCGAGGTCCTTGGTCGTCGAGGTGATCGGCGTGGTCTCCGGCGCGCGCATGCCGAGCTCGACCTCGAGATCCTTGAGTGCGTCGTCGGCCATCGAGGCTTCCATCTTCTCTTCGGCCTTGATGTGGTCGATGCCTTCGTTTGACAGATCGCTGGCGACGCGCGCCTTGCCGCGGTTGCCATCGATCTTGCGCTGGATGACGTCCTCGAGCTGACCGAAGTCGGTCGTGACATCCATGTTGAAGCTCTGCGTGAGCTTCGCGACCTCCGCCTCGGCCTCGCTCATCTTGAGCTCGGAGTCGTAGCGATGGATCTTGTCCTTCACCTCGACGAGCTTCTTGTTCGCGTGCTGGATCTTCTTGAGGTTGTTTCCGTACGCGGCCTCGTGCATGGCCATCTGCTGCCTGTTCTCTTCGAGCTGAGCCTTCGCCTTCGTCAGCTGCAGGGCAAAGCTGCCCGCTGTCTCGCGATCGCCTGACTTGAGGTAGGCCTTGGCCTGCGCGGTCAGCTTGGTGACCGACGCCTCGCCGTCCTTGACCTGTCGACTCACCCGTTCGACGAGGCCACGATACTGCTCGAGGCCGATGCGGCCCTCTTTCAGCTGCTCGACGGCCTGATCGTACTCGTACTGCATCTGGGCGATTGGATCGGCCTCCCAGAAGTAGTTCGCGAGCTTGTTGAGCTGAGCCCTGACTGCGCCAAAAAATTTACCGAGAATCATCGAGGTCCTCCGCGGGACCCAGAAGGTACGAAGGTCCTGCAGCTACCTCAAGCCAAGTGGGCAGGATCCTTCGCGCGGAGCGCCGATCGACCACCTCTTTCGTGGTGTTGGGTCTCGGCAAGGCTCGCGGCCGCGATCACCGGATGGTTCGGGTAAGGTCCGGCGAATGGTTCCGTGGAAAGTGCTCGAGACGGTCGCGACGAGCGAAGGCGAGCTCCAGCTCCGCCAGCGAAACCAGAAGGAGTTTCTGATCACCATCGATGGCCGCGTGCTGATGACGAGCGCCGAGCAGGCCTCCGAGCAGGCGGTCGCAACCCTCGCTTGCAAGCAGCTCGCGGCGAACAAGTCACCGCGCGTGCTGATCGGTGGCCTCGGCATGGCCTACACGGTGCGCGCCGCGCTCGACGTCTTGCCGAAGGCGGCGAAGGTGGTCGTCGCGGAGCTCACGGGGCAGGTCGAGACCTGGAACCGCGGTCCGCTCGCGGCGCTGACTCGCGGCGCGGTGCTCGACAAGCGCGTTCGCGTTGTGATCCAGGATGTCGCGCGCGTGATCGAGCAAGCTCCGGTTGGCCACTACGACGCGATCGTCCTCGACCTCTACGAAGGTCCGCACCTCGCGCAGAAGCGGCTCAACGATCCGTTCTACGGCCGGGCCGCTCTCGAGCGAACCTTCGCGGCGCTCGCTCCCGGCGGCGTGCTCGCGATCTGGTCCGAGGAGATCAATGCGGTGTTCAAGAAGCGGATGATCGACGCCGGCTTCGAGACCACCGTGCATCATCCCGGCGGCAGTCGCGCGTACGTCGTGTATCTCGGTCGGCGCGTCGAGGTCAGGGTCGGTCGCACGGAGACACCGAGGCGGCGCCGGTGAGCGAGCTGACGACCGGACTGCGCGACGTGGGGCGCGGCTTTGACTTCGTGAAGCGGCATCCCTCGCTGTGGAAGTGGATCGCCGCGCCGTCGCTGATCACCTTGCTGCTGCTGATCGGCGCAGTGATCGGGGTCGCCGCACTGACCGAGCCGCTCGTTGGCTGGGTCACCTCGCACCTGCCGTCGTGGCTCGAGTCGGTCGCAGGCGTGATCCTGACGATCTTCGTCGTGATCGGACTCTCGCTCGCGGCGCTGCTCGTCTTCGTGTCGGCCGCGGGCATGGTCGCGGGTCCGTTCAACGAGCTGTTGTCGGAGGCGGTCGAGGAGCGGCTCACTGGAAAACCCGGCGCCGGGTTTGCGCCCGGCGCGTTCCTGCGCGGTGCACTGCTCGGAATCGTCCACGGCCTGCGGCGCCTGGTGACCGTGCTCGTCGGGATCGTGCTGTTGTTCGCGCTCGGCCTGATTCCGGTCGTCGGCACGATCGCGGCGGCGGTGATCGCATTGTGGCTCGCCGCGCGCGGTGCGGCCTACGATGCGTACGATGCGGTGCTGTCACGCCGCGAGATGGCGTATCGCGACAAGCTCGCGTACCTCGATCGCCATCGCAGCCGGACGCTCGGCCTCGGGGTCACG
>JAYUYE010001203.1:0-6309 GCA_043752985.1 Myxococcales bacterium | reverse complement strand
CGCCACGCGATGTTCTTACGCTGCCGTCCATGAGAAGCGCGGTCATCGATCTCGGTTCGAACACGTTTCACTTGCTCGTCGCCGACGTCGACCCGTTCGGCGTTCGCCAGGTCGTCCTCGAGCACAAGCTCGCCGTGCGGATCGGCGAGCGCGCGTTCGCACGCGGCCGCATCCCTGACGATGCATATGCTCGGTGTCTCGCCGCCGTCGACGAGCTGGTGGCGCGCTGCCACGGCCACGGCGTACGCATCGTCGCGACCGGCGTGTTTCGTGAGGCAGCGAACGCCGCGCAGTTCCTCCGGGATGCGAGCGAACGCTCCGGGCTTGCGATCGAGCTGCTCGATCCGTGGGAGGAGGCGCGGCTGACGTGGAATGGGGTCTCCGTCGAGCTGGCTGGTTCGCACGGCAAGCTTGCGGTCATCGACCTCGGGGGAGGGACGCTCGAGTGCGCGCTCGGAACGACCTCGATGGAGCGCGCCCACAGCCTTCCGCTTGGAGTACTGCGATTGCGTGAGCTCGCGCCCGAAGCGGCCCGGCGCGCGGTGATCGACGGTCTCGCGAAGCCGCTGCGCGAGCTGCGCGGTGCCAACCCCGACACCGTTGCATTGTCGTCGGGAACTGCGCGTGCGCTGTTCCGGCTCGCGCGCCGCCTCGGCCTGGTCACCCAGGGGCAGCGCCACATCTGGCGGCGCACACTCGGTGAGCTCGCGCGGATGCTCACGCCGCTTGGTCCCGATGCGCTCGAATGCCTCGGCGTGGAAGGCTCGCAGCTCGACACCATCGCGGTGGGTGCCGGCGTGCTCCACGAAGCGCTCGTCTTGCTAGGCAGGCCACTAGCGTACGTGGCCAGCTCGGCGCTGCGGGAAGGGGTGCTGATCGATGTCGCCCGCCAACATATGACAAAGGTGAGCCGTGCTGAACACCTCTTCGCTGTGTAGGGAGCTCGCGATGCCGCCAGAGCTAATTCGGTTTCACGGCACGTATCGCTACGATTCGCTCGAAACCCTCGAGCGCGCGATGGCGTTGGCTCGCGAGCAGCTCGACGACGACGACGTCAGCGAGCCGGCGCTCGATCGGTGCGTCGTCAAGCAGGGGATGTCGCTGCGCGTCGATGTCGTGCTACCCGCGATCGCGGAGATCCGGTTTGCCGCATCCGACATGTTCCAGACCCTCGCTCGCGACGCTATCGAAGGTTCAGTCGAGGCAACCCATGGCGCGCGTCACGTCGACTTCTTCCCATCGGGTGGCGACGACTGATCCGTCAGACGACGCGCGACGCTGCCGGCGCGATCAGCACGCGGCAGTGGTCGCAGCCCCACGCATTCGATTCGCGCAACCAGCGGCCGGGCCCGTTGCACGTCTGACACGCGAGCGGCCGCATTACCGGAACGTTCTCGCGCTCACAGTGCCAGTGGTTATCGGGCAGCTTCCACTTCGTCGGCGTACCGCAGCTGCACACCGGTGCGCCGGGGCGCGCTACGAGTCCTTTTGGCGACCCCCGGATGAGCCGCGACACCAGGACGATCACGATCGTCAGCACGAGGACGACGAGCGCGCCGAGCAGTCGCTCCGGGATGTCGATGTGAGCGAGCAGGAGGTGGCCGAGCTGCATTCTCGCTAGCGTAGAGCATCTCGGGGCCGGGTGAGCGGCCCGAGTCCGCCAGGCAGCTACTCGCAGCGCTGGTTGGTCTGCAGCACTTCGCGCAGGTTGGGCGGCGTCGGCAGCTTCATCTTCTTCATCGCACCCTGGAACTCGTCGGAGGTCGGCAGCATGAGGCGCGTGTTCTGCTTGCGCTCGCGGCCGATCGTCGACGCGCGGCGACCGTCGTAGTCGTGTGCGGGAAACACGGCGGTGTCGTCGGGAAGATCGAGCAGGCGTTTGAGCGAGTGGAAGAGGGCGAGCGAGTCGCCCGTCGGAAGGTCGGTGCGACCACAGCTGCCGATCAGCAGGGTGTCGCCGGTCAGCACGCGATCGGGAAGGACGAGGCACACCGAATCGTGGGTGTGGCCCGGCGTGGCGATCACGTCGATCTGAAGCCGGCCGAGCTGGATCGTGTCACCGTCGGACAGTCCGCGATCGACACAGACGACCGGTGTGGCAGCGTGCATCAGCATCTTCGCGCCGGTCAGGTCCTTGAGGCGAGGCGAGCCCGAGAGGTGGTCCGCGTGGGTGTGGGTCTCGATCGTGTACGCGAGCGTGTAGCGCTTCGCCTGCAGGAGATCGAGGTAGTGGTCCACGTGCTCGCGCAGCGGATCGACGATCGCGGCGAGCTTGGACTCGGGATCCGCGATCAGGTAGCTGCGACAGCCGCCGTCGGGCTGCAGGATTTCGAAGTCGTAGCCGCGCGGTGCGCCGACCTCCTCGCCGAACGCGTGCTCGCCCTCGTGGGTCGCTTCCATCCAGCGATCGGCGCAGCGACCGGCGAACTCCGCCGACATGTTGTCGCCCTTGACCCGGTACCGTCCGGACCACTTACGCGCGCGGACCTTGCCGACGAACTCGATCAGGCGATCGATGTCGGTCTCGTCATTGTAGAGACCGACCGAGGCGCGCACGGCGCCCGCGGGAGCCGGGCCTTCGCGACCGGGATTGCGTGCAGCATCGAGCGCGAGCAGGCGATCCATGTAGATGTGCGCGCAGAACCGGCCGGAGCGGACCGCGAGCCCGCCCTCCTCGGAGAGCACGGCGGCCGCCATCGGCTCGGAGACGCCCTCGACGTTGAACGCGACGACGCCGAGCCGGTCCTCGGCCTTCTCGGGGCCGTACACGGTGACGCCGCCGACGCTGGCTAGCCCGTCGAGGACCCTCTTCGTCAGCTTGACCTCGTGCGTGCGGATCTCCTCCATGCCGATCGACTGGAGAAACATCAGCGAGCGCGCCATCGCGACGATGCCCGCGATGTTCGGCGTTCCGCCGTGATGCTTGTCGGGTGCGTTGAGGAACTCGACCTCACGCGCCGTGACCTGGGCCGCGTTGCCGCCGCCGGGGATGTACGGCGGTGCGCGGTCGAGTGCGGCGCGCGGTCCGTACAGAAAGCCGGCGCCAAACGGTGCGTAAGCCTTGTGGCCGGCCGCGGCGACGAAGTCGAGGTGCTCGAGATCCCCGAAGGTCTTGACGTCGATCTTGTGGCGCGCGAGTGCCTGCGCCGCATCGACGAGGATCAGCGCGCCGTTCTCGTGCGCCATCCGCGCGACGGTGTGAATCGGCGGCATGATGCCGGTGATGTTCGAGCCCGCGGTGACCGCGACGAGCTTGACGTCGTTCTTGCGGAGGAGCTCGTCGAGATGGTTGAGGTCGAGCTCACCCTGGTCATTGACCCGGCAGCGCAGAAGCGAGCCGCGGCGGCGGTGCGTCAGATCGTTCGAGTGGTGCTCCATCTCGGTGACGACGACCTTGCCGGGCTGATCGGCCATCACGTGGCTGCACAGATCGATCGCCTGCGTGGTGTTCATCGTGAAGCACACGCACCCCTTGCGGAGCTCGGCGCCGATGAAGTCTGCGACGACGTAATAGGCCTCCTCGAACCTCTCGG
This sequence comes from Myxococcales bacterium, assembly GCA_043752985.1. Taxonomy (GTDB): domain Bacteria; phylum Myxococcota_A; class Polyangia; order Haliangiales; family Haliangiaceae; genus JABFXX01. The sequence goes on along the minus strand of JAYUYE010001203.1, from coordinate 2,776 downwards.
TGGCCTTGCGGGACAGAAGGTGCGTGCCGCGATGAACGTTCGCGTACTCACGCTCGATGAACTCGACAAACGCCGCGAGCGTGGACTGCGGCGCGTGGGTCGAGGCGGCGTGGTCGAGATAGACCAGTGGGCGCTCGCCGGAACCGAGGACCGGGACGTGCCGGCCCACGATCGCGAACTCGGCGCGGACGGCCTCCCAGTCGAGCTTCGCGCCGGGGAGCCGGCACACCGCGGCGCCACCGCTGATCGGATGTCCGCTGTGCTGCCAGCGCTCGATACCGCCCGCGAGACTGTGGACGTTGGAGTAGCCCATCTTCAACATCACGTCGGCGACCAGCGCGGAGCGATTGCCGCTCGATGAGTAGACGACCACCGGCATGGCCTTGTCGGTCACGTGTTCGTGGATGTGTTGTTCGACGAGGCCGCGCGGCAAGAGCACGGCCTTGGGGAGCGTGGCGCCCCGCGTCTCGTCCGCCTCGCGGACGTCGAGTACGATGCCTCGACCGAGTTGCTGCGTGAGCTGCTCGCACGTGATCTCAGGCACGCGACCCAGCGCATCTCGCACGAGCTCTTTGAACGACCAGTTCATGGCGACATCTATACCCCGGTGATAGGTTCCGCGCCGTGCCGATTGCTGAGTCCGTGCTCGAGCTGATTGGCAACACTCCGATGGTGCGCTTGGCGCGCATCGCCGGCAGCGCGTCCAAGATGGCGGATGTGATCGTCAAGCTCGAGGGTCACAACCCCGGGGGCAGCGCGAAGGACCGCGCGTGCCACGCGATGATCGAGGACGCCGAGCAAACGGGGCGGCTCCGCGCCGGTGACACGATCGTCGAGCCCACCAGCGGGAACACCGGCATCGGCCTCGCCCTCGTGGCCGCGGTGAAGGGCTATCGGCTGATCCTGTGCATGCCCGATGACGCATCGATCGAGCGTCGCCGGCTGCTTGCGCACTACGGCGCGGAGGTCGTGCTGACGCCCGCGCGCAAGCTGATGAAGGGCGCGATCGAGCGAGCGCGCGAGATCGTCGCGAGCAACCCGCGCTGCTACATGCCGCAACAGTTCGACAACCCGGCGAACCCGAACACGCACCGCACCGGCACCGCACTCGAGATTCTTCGCGACACGGACGGCGCGCTCGATGCGTTCGTTGCAGGCGTCGGGACCGGCGGCACGATCACGGGTGTCGGGGCGCGTCTCAAGCAGGATCTCCCGAGCTTGCTGGTGGTCGCGATCGAGCCGAAGTCGTCGGCGGTGCTCGGCGGCGGTTCTCCGGCGGTTCATACGATCCAGGGCATCGGTGCCGGTTTCGTGCCCGGCGTTTTCGACCGCAGCGTGATCGACGAGGTGCTGGCGTGCGAGGACCGCGTCGCCTTTGACATGGCAGGTCGGCTCGCCCGGGAAGAGGGCGTGAGTGCGGGCCTGTCGGGCGGCGCCGCGGTGTGGGGCGCCGTCGAGATCGCCAAGCGTCTCGGCCCGGGCAGGCGGGTCGTCGTCGTGATCGCGGACACCTGGGACCGCTACACCAGCATGGATCGTCCTGGCGGCATGGACTTCATCATCTGAGGGGATGACGTGACGCGCCGTGTCTCCACACTCCTCGGCCTCGCGCTGACGGTCGCGATCGCGATCGCAGCGTATCAGCTCCATCAGGCACCGATTCCACCGTTCTCGATCGGCGATGGTTCACGCCATCCGATCGACGCGATGCTGATCGCGATCGTGATCGGCATGGTCGTGCGCAACACGGTCGGGCTGTCGCCGGTGTTCGCCGCTGGCGTGAGGTATTCGGTGATGTCGATCATGCCGCTCGGCATCGTGCTGATGGGCGCCAAGCTGAACTTCTTCGACGTGGTTCGGACCTCGGGAACCGCGCTGATCATCAGCGTGATCTGCGTCTGCGTGGCCCTGTCGCTGACGATCTGGATGTGCCGGCGGGTCAAGATCGAGCGCAAGCTCGGCATCCTGATCGCCGTGGGCACCGCGATCTGCGGCGGCACGGCGATCGCCGTCGCGGCCCCGGTGATCGAGGCGGACGACAACGAGACCGCGTTCGCGATCGCGACCGTCACGCTGTGCGGCATGATCGCGGTGTTCGTGCTGCCGGTGCTCGGCACCTGGTTCGACATGACCCAGCCCGAGTTCGGCGTGTGGGCGGGAACGTCGGTCCACGCGACGCCGCAGGTCGTGGCCACCGGCTTCGCGTACGGTCCGATCGCCGGAGACATCGCCACGATCGTGAAGCTCGTCCGCGTGCTGTTGCTGGCACCCGTCGTGATCGGGCTCGGCGTCTGGTACGGGCGCGAGAAGCGCCGCCGCCAGGTCGCGCACGTCACGAAGGTCACCAGCTTCACGACACTATTTCCGCCGTTCATTCTCGGCTTCGTGCTGCTCGCGCTCGCGAACACCCTGCACCTTCTCCCCGACTTCACGCTGCATCTGCGTGACAGCTTCGCGTGGGAGCAACAGGACCTTCGCGTCGTGCTCGGGAAGCTCGTGACCTGGCTCTCGGGCTTCTTGCTCACGGTCTCGATGGCCGGTGTTGGACTCGGTGTCGATCTTCGCGCGATCCGGAAGGTCGGGCTGAGCGCGCTCTACGTCGGGTTTGCGGCGTCGGTGATCCTCGCCGGATTCAGCTACGGGCTGCTCAAAGCGGTCCTCTGAAGCGACGCGAGCAGCGATTGACGGTTGAGGACGCGCGATGCGGCGAAGATCGAAGAACCGGTGCCACGGGGTCGAGTGCAACGCCGAGCCGGCTCGACCTCACACAGCCGGC